>NZ_NPKW01000109.1:0-3857 GCF_002265885.1 Vibrio sp. 03_296 | reverse complement strand
TAGCTTTACCTGCTCGCCATTTTCTAGTGCCTTGCGAATTTCTTCAAAAAACACTTCAACCGTGTCCTTGGCGTCCCGTTTACTAAATCCTAGTGTTTCAAACAGGTTCTCTGCCAAATCGGCTTTTGTGAGCGCCATAAAACTTTCCTCAAAGCTAAGTTATACCTTGCTACACAGTGGGTAGCGCCAAAGCAATTTGCCCTACCAATCAACAACATATCGGGCTTACAACGGAAAGTGTATGCCAAGCTTCTGATTTACGCCAACTTTTTATTTGATCTAAATCGCGCATTGAAATCAAAAAAACAGCGCTAGAGTGTCAATTTTTGAAGCAATTCAACAAAAAATGTAATAAAGAAAACACTTATAAAGACTAAACAACTAAACTTAAGTCAAATTACGAAATTTTTATCTATTTGATATTTTCGTTAGCTATCGCATGTTTTTTCACCACCCTGACAAAACCTTCCTTTTTATCAGTAAGTTGCAACCGCAATAACATGCACATAAATAGGATAACACCCTAGCTATTTGTTTCAAAAATAGCAGTATTTCATTCGTGCAGTTGCACTTGATTCACATCATCGATACAGATAACGCCAAGCGCCGTTAAGTGACTGAGCACCTGTGCGTTGTTTTCTGGAAACACTGCGCGAGTTGACGCCAAATTTAGAATCACCTTAAAACCTGCGGCAACAAGCTGTTCAATGGACTTCTTCACGCAAAAGTCCAGTGCCAACCCACCGACAAGCACAGTATCTATTCCGTGGGTACGCAGGAACTCAATTCCCCCTGTCGATAGCGTATCGGCTTGGTCATGATAAAATGCCCCGTATGGGTGGGCATCGGGATCGATACCTTTATTCATTTGGAAATCGTACTCTCGAATAGCCGGTAAACCCGGCAACAATTCGACACCCTGCGTACCGACAATACAATGCTGATTCCATTTAATATCCACTTCCGGAAGACCAACCGGCTCTAACATGTTTGCAGGCGTTTCAGCTTCCCACGCAGCTCCCGGAGGATGCATATCGCGCGACACTAACTTTAACTTTGTTTTTGTGTGATTCTGCTTTAACGCTTCAACAATTTCTAACGCACCGGAGACAGGAAGCTCATTCGGGCATAACTCACTAAACCCTTGTTGCGGATCCACATCTAACGACGCGGTGCGATTTTTAAAGATATCTACCATGTTTAACTCCCTTTAACGCAAGCAAGTTTGAAAATAGGTTACGTGCTTATGCGCTAAGCTATAAACTTGAGCGGGCTTGCCTCCTTTCCCCTTATTGGTCGAGGCAATTTTATTCGCGCTAACGATCACACCAGTGTCGATCAAGCGTCGCTTGATCGTCATGCGGTTCACATCCACACCAAACTTGGCGTAGGCATGAATGATGTCAGAAACGAGAAACTCTTTTTCGAGTGCAAACAAAACCACCGAAGTGTATTCGATCGCGGCACGTAATTTGGTCCATGCGAGGCGAATTAAATCAGCATGGTCAAAGGCCAGCGCCACTTTACCTTGCAGTACCGACTCAAGCGCGAACCAAGCCAATTGCTGATCGCACAAACCACAGTTTTGAATTTGTTCGATATTGGTTTGATTAAGTAATGCATAGTGAGCGATGGTCACGCTCCAACCATGGGGATCGCGCTTTGGGTTACCATCCACCATCGGCTCACTGATGTAGTGAGGATAGGTATGGATTTTTTGTCGACAGATACGACGTCGCGCAGAGTCAAAATCAGCGTCGGCGGGTTGTCCTCCCTCTTGGGATAAATCGTGTTCAAACACAAATCCTCCCGGAATAGACCACATGCCATGCTGTGGTCGCTCAGGATTGGTGCGCTTAATCAGCAGAACTTCCAACCCTTTCTCACCTAGCTTCAGGCAAATCATGTCAATCGTAACAATCATACGCTAACTCTTAAATATCAAACTGGCACTACAATACTGAGACGCTCCTATAGGGTCAATAGGAAAGTACACTTTTGTTCCTAACTTTGATTTATACCTAGTCATTCGATTCCCATTGTACTTTACTCACCCAAGAAGAGAATCAAATTGGCCGATACTAGCCTCACCGAGCCATGAGACGTTAGTAACAAAAATTGACAAACTACACTCTCTCATTTAGAGTTCAGCACATTAATGAACAAAATGTTCTTAACCTAAATAGGGTGAAAACAGATACATGTGCGCGCCACTTTTTCAACCAGCCATTATTCAAAGTGTTCTTGATTTAGATGTCTATAAAATCAATATGATGCAAGCCGCGTATCGATTTTATCCTCAAACGCAAGTGCGCTACGAACTGATCGTTCGCTCGGATGACAACTTGTCTGATTTAGTGGAAGAGGTTCGTGCGGAAATCGACCGCCTCGCAGAACTTCGCTTTGATGCTGCCCAACTGGCTTACTTGGCAGAGAAAGCGCCCTATTTAAGGGCAGAGTTTCTCTCCTATTTAGAAACCTTCCGCTTCCACCCTCAGCAACAAGTCTCTGTTGGTATTTTCCGTACCGCACAGGGCGATTGCCAGCTCAGAGTCACCATAAACGGTATTTGGCACGAAACCATTCTCTATGAAACCTTAGTGATGAGTATTATCTCAGAGCTGCGCAATCGTCGTTATTGGGCACAAATACCCCAGTCTCAACTGCGCAAGGTATTAGAGGACAAACTGGACTTTTTAGATTCGGAACTTAAACGCCGTAATATTACTCATTTCCGCTTCTCTGAGATGGGGACACGACGCCGATTTAGCTTTGCTGCGCAAAAAACGATGCTTGACGTATTACGTGCGCGAGTGCCAGAGCACCTCTTAGGCACCAGTAATTATCACCTTGCTCAAGAGTTCCATTTAACGCCAATTGGTACGGTAGCACATGAATGGACCATGGCGCATCAAGCGCTTGTTGCTGTTCAACACTCTCAACGTGTTGCATTAGACAAATGGCTTGAAGCGTTTGATGGCAGCCTTGGCATCGCTTTAACCGACACCATCGGTATTGATGCGTTTCTTAGCGATTTTGACCGAGACAAAGCCACTGCCTATGCAGGCGTCAGACACGATTCCGGCAATCCATTTGTTTGGGGAGATAAAATCATCGCCCACTACGAAAGTCTAGGCATCGACCCAACCACTAAATCCTTGATTTTTACCGATGGACTGGATTTTGCGCGTGCGCTTGATATTTGCGAGTATTTCGCCGGACGCGCACAGATAAGTTTTGGCATTGGCACTTTCCTCGCCAATGATATGGGCAATTGGACCAATGACAAAGGCACCCGTTACCAACCGATATCAATGGTGGTCAAGATGGCAGAATGTAATGGCTCCCCGGTGGCAAAAATCAGCGACGAGCCAGAGAAAGCTATGTGTGAAGACATCTTCTTCTTGATGAACCTCAAACAACGCTTTGGCTTAGAAGTGGATCTCGATAAAGCGATCGAGACGCTAAAGCAGATGAAACGTCAGCAGAAAAAGCGTATTCAAAGCGTCGCTTAAAACAAGTTTGCCCCCGTCCTCTCATTGCACCTTTCGTAGCGATTGACGACAGACATAAAAAAACCTGCCAGTTGGCAGGTCAGACTGCTGACAAAGGTCTAGCTTTCGAGCTAGACCTTTGATCTAATAGGGGTATCGAAATATGGATACTCCGATATGCTTCAAGAACCCACCCCGCAACAATACGAACTGGAAATGGTGACGATGGAACAGTTAGTTCCTAAAGACCATTTAGTGCGCAAAATCGATAATGCTATCGACTTTGAATTCATTCGTGATGAAGTCGCTCATCTTTATTGTAAAGATAATGGGCGTCCACCTGTTGACCCTGTTCGTCTCTTC
>NZ_NPKW01001089.1:0-1461 GCF_002265885.1 Vibrio sp. 03_296 | reverse complement strand
CTTTCACTTAACTCTAACCCTTGATAAAACGCCAATTGTGAGCGCTTTAGTTGATTGGTGGCATTGTACAAGATACCCAAGGTGTTAAAACCTTCCAGTAACAGGAAATCGGCACCGTTTTCATTTGCCATCGCCATACCGAGCTCGACGTGCTTTAACCCCTCATCAAACTGACCTTGCTTCAACTCTCGTCCCGCTTTTCGATAATCAACTTGGGCACTCAACCAAGCAATTTTTCGTTGAGATCGCAAACTGCTCTAACTGGCCAGTTAACTGGTCAACTCGCTCTTGAGATTGTTGTGTTTGGCGATTTCACGTTTAATCAGCAAGGTATAAATATGCTCTAGATCCGCTCTTGCACTTTGATGCTGAGTTCCCACTTTGTCCCTTCTCCATTCAGCGACGTAACGCTTGCGCTTTATTGGGTTCTATCTGAACCAATGGCATGATGGACGAGTAATGGATGATGAGCAGAAAAGGTTTTGAGCTGCTCTTTCGGGAGAGGCTGAATCGTTTTATCGAGCGGGTTTGGGGATATGAAGCCGTATCTTGATCAACAAACACGTCCCAAGTCACGATAGACAAAGACTAAGAAGAAGTAAAATTAATAAGAGAAAAGCGAGCTTTTTGTGCATACCAATGTCGACTCTCTTTGTCGGTCCAGCGCAACAACCTCGATTTGTTTTTCATCAGATCGAATGGCGTAGATTCATTTCCCTAAAACTTCAAACACTTATCATATTCATTCAGGAAAACGATATCGTGGTTGCTGAAAATTACGGCGAAAGTAGCATACATTTAGTGATAAATCTCAAACTTTTGCCTAAATTGGTTACCCGATCAAAATAAACCAATGATTGACTTATCAATCATTTACTAAAAAAGCAAAGACTCAAATAAAGCCAATAACCCACTGATTTTAAAATACATTTAATTTTACAAAACCCCAATGATTCAACCCTCTCACATACTTTCTAAGCCATTTTGGGTTTGACGCCTTCCAAAAGCATTCCTACGGTTTATATGGCTAAACAGTAAAGCTAAGGGTGGCTTATGAATAAAAACAAAATCGTTATGGCACTAGGACTCAGTGTCAGCGTTAGCCTATTGGGCTGTGGCGGAGGAAGCTCAAGCTCCTCTGGAGGAAGCTCTTCCAGCTCCTACTCCGTAACAGCAATCGATGGCTACTTACAAAATGCACAGGTTTGGTTGGACTTAAACAAGAACTTCATTTGGGATACCGGTGAACCAAAAGCGACCACTGGCGCCGGAGGTAAGGCAACCCTAGATGTTACAGGAATAGATAACCCTGAAAGCTACCCGATCGTGGTAAAAGCAATACGARGGAAAACCGTAGACGAAGACACCGGTAACACGATCGCTACAGATTACGTCATGTCTGCCCCAGCTGGTGAACAAGATATTACCCCTCTTTCTACAATGGTTCACGTTCTTCTCGAA
>NZ_NPKW01001088.1:0-882 GCF_002265885.1 Vibrio sp. 03_296 | reverse complement strand
TTAGGACGATTTACGTACGCGCAGGTACCACTCAGAAAGCAAGCGAACTTGTTTCTCGGTTGTAGCCTTTTCCATCATACGAGCGACAAATGTCATCGTGTTTCTTCTGGTCTTCAGAAGAGGTTTTTGCGTTAAAGGAGATAACAGGAAGAAGATCTTCGGTATTGGTAGAACATTTTCTTCTCGATCACAGTGCGAAGTTTTTCATAGCTGGTCCACACAGGGTTTTGACCGTTGTTGCTGGCTTTCGCACGAAGCACAAAGTTAACGATTTCATTACGGAAATCTTTTGGATTAGAGATGCCCGCAGTTTTCTCAATTTTCTCCAACTCACCGTTTAAGGCCGAGCGGTCGAACAGCTGACCCGTTTGCTGGATCGCGGTATTCTTGATCTTGGATCCAGAAGTCTGCGTACGTGACATAGCGATCAAAGATGTTCTGACCAATATTCGGAATAAGATTCAAGGTAAGCGGTTTGAATTTCTTTACCGATGAACTCGACGTAGCGAGGCCACCAAGTAACCTTTCAAGAATTCCAAGTAAACGTTCAGCGGTTTCTTGCGGGAACTGCTCACGCTCAACTTGCTGTTCAATCACATAGAATAGGTGGACAGGGTTAGCGGCCACTTCAGTTTGGTCGAAGTTAAACACACGAGAGAGAATCTTGAACGCAAAGCGCGTCGAGAGCCCCTTCATGCCTTCGTCTACGCCCGCATAATCTCGATACTCTTGATAGCTCTTGGCTTTTGGATCGGTATCTTTCAACGTTTCGCCATCGTATACCCGCATTTTAGAGAAAATGGACGAGTTTTCAGGCTCTTTGAGGCAGGGAAAGAATACTGAATTGAGCCAACAGATCTAGCGTACTAGGTGAGCATGGCG
>NZ_NPKW01001087.1:0-625 GCF_002265885.1 Vibrio sp. 03_296 | reverse complement strand
TCGACAGGTCTTGAACCGACTGGATTCATAACCATCTCCTAAGCGAATCCTAAATACTCTATCGGCAGGCGTTGGAGAAAACTTGTGCAAAAAAGCCTGTTTTGCCGCTTTTTAATCAAGCAAAAAACAGGCCTAAGTGAGATGGGAGTTGGAAATAATCGCGCTATTTGCAGGTCAGATCGTCATTACGTTTTTTAAATCCTGAAACGCCTTCATTTGATTGCTTTTTGCACATAACGTACCGGCGGTTCCAGAACCAGCAACTGGTAATCGCTGCCTTGCTCATCGATGGTTGATACCGGAGAGATCACCACAACCTTTAAGGAAGGATCACGACGCAGAATCGAGTGAGCGGTGCCTAAGCCCTGCTCAATATGAAATTTTCCTGCGACATGGATAACTTGCGTGTTGGGTTTTGCTGATGGTAGTTGACGATAGATTCCGCCATGGTTTCGTCCCAAGTCACTTGTGCAGCAAACTGTTTTTCGGTTTGCTCTGGTTGCCGTGGTGCATCGACGCCATGAACTTGCTTTTGTATTCGCTTTCACCGGTGTTGATCTCACTCGCCAAAAAGCCACGCTCTTCTTGGGTTAGCTTATCGAGGTAAGCCAAACCTTGGCGGCCA
>NZ_NPKW01001086.1:0-651 GCF_002265885.1 Vibrio sp. 03_296 | reverse complement strand
CCAACTCTTTGACTCATACCAGCCCACAAACGGTCTGCTGCTAGCGCCAAAGGCACATCTTCTTTGTGTCGGCTGGTTTTGCGGATCCAGCCAAGGTTTCGTGATGACTGCTCACCCGCTACATAACCTTTCTCGATCAAAACTACAGGGACGTTGTTTTCGGCTAATGTCAGCGCAGCACTCGCGCCGACAAATACCACCGCCGATAGTCACTACTCCGGATGGATTTCGGCAAAACGTTTGATGTTTCCAGTCGTATGATTTTTTTTGTCATCCTAACCTCTCGCTCATCTCGATACGGCGCCCTTAGCCGCCTCTATCTTGAAAGCACGATTTCCTCTACGTCTGCCTGTGATGCGCCGCGATAAGCAGTCAACTTCAATTTCGACTTCGTAAATAGTTGAGCCGAGCGGAGGACAAGTGACCGTGGTGGTTGGGTTCACACCGCGAAACTTAGTGCCAACAAACTCCATCACAGCCGGAACGTTGTCTGGATTTTGAATAAAGACTTTCGACGTGATGACATCTTTCAGGTTTGCATCAACCGACGCCAAAGCGAACTTCAATATTGGTAAACACTTGCTCTGTTTGCTCAAATACGTCTTTTGGCATTTCACCCGTTTCAGGGTTACGGCCTAGCTGGTGTTTGAA
>NZ_NPKW01001085.1:0-581 GCF_002265885.1 Vibrio sp. 03_296 | reverse complement strand
CACGAATACCCGTTCAATACCTTGCGCTAACGAAATAGGATTTTCAAAAGTAGCGGTATCTTTCACTGTTCTCGGATTAAATAAAACCAAGTCAGCAAATGCACCTTGTTTGATCACTCCTCGTTCATTGAGGTTATAGCGTTGAGCGGACATTCCCGTCATTTTGTGAATTGCTTCTTGCAGGGAAAAAAGTTTTTCTTCTCGGCAATAGTGCCCAAGCACTTTCGGGAAAGTGCCCCACAAGCGCGGGTGTGGATGAGGATCGTTCGGCAATCCGTCCGAGCCCACCATGGTTTAAAGCGGTATTTAAACTCGCTTTAACATCGTTCGTCCATGCAGTGATACACCGCTCCAGCCGGTTGCAACGCTTTGGCTGCTTCCATGAGGGGTAACCCCATCTCCTTGGCGATCTGCTTCAGCATCTTACCGGCAAAGTGTGGCTGGCTTTTCGACCAAGTAATAAAAATATCGATCTCTTCTGTCACTTGGTTCAGATCTAAAGTGGAAGAGCTGGCTGAATAAGGGTAACAATCGCAAGAGACATCCTGATGTTGAGCGGCTTTTTCCATCAGATCCACCAC
>NZ_NPKW01001084.1:0-600 GCF_002265885.1 Vibrio sp. 03_296 | reverse complement strand
TAACACTTAACTAACCCAAACCAAAAATGCCGAAGCGTGGGGAATCACTCTTAATTGATTGTTAGCCGTGCATGCAAAGTTCTGCGATTTTCTGAGCTTTGCTTATTTCAATACCTTTCACAAAATCTTCATGTAACTCATGGTCAGTTTCATGAAGTGCGATAAAGGGACGAGCACCATCCGGTCGAGGATGTACATCAGTGGCCAAAGCATACGTAGTTTCATAGTAAGGTAAATAATTGCACAACCACCCAAAGTAGGTTCGGTTGATTATACTGGTTGTTCATACGTTTCTACGTAATGGTTATAGCTAGACTCACTGAGAGACACCCAAACACCCCACATAAAAGGCTCTTCTACTCCAATAATCGGTATTTCCAAGATTACTCTGATAAAGTAATGGTAACCATCTTCATCTTTGTAGTAGCACAAGTCTGAGCCTAGCTTACCTTCATTTTGTACTTCTTCTGGCTGCTCGAGGTAAGGATCAGGCGCTTTGAATCCAAAACTGGGCGAGCCCTCATGAATCTCCTCACAGGAAAGAACACTTAAACGCGAATATACTACTCAATTATTACTCTTGACGCTACGCCGCGTTAA
>NZ_NPKW01001083.1:0-342 GCF_002265885.1 Vibrio sp. 03_296 | reverse complement strand
GAGTGGTTCAACTTCTGGCTCGAACTTGATAATGAAAGCTGACTCATTGATTGCGGCTGCTCGATACTGTCACTTGCGCCAACGCACTTGCAAGTGTTGATAGATAAAATCATGTACCAAGCGGGCTTGATGGAAGCGTACTTCATGTTTGGCAGGGTGAACGTTGACGTCAACTTGATGTGGATCCAGCTCAATGAACAGGACGTAAGCGGCAAATTGCTCAGGCTTTAAGCTCGTCTCGTAGCTTTGGCGAATGGCATGATTGATGAGCTTGTCGCGCATCATCCGGCCATTAACATAACAATATTGCAGATCACTTTGCTGGCGGGCCCCTTCAGGCGT
>NZ_NPKW01001082.1:0-1368 GCF_002265885.1 Vibrio sp. 03_296 | reverse complement strand
TCGTCAGTCAGTTTACATAAAGATTAATTCACAGTTCGAATAAATGCCTCATGATGATAATACTGCTCTGCCTATATGGGTTCTGGCTTGAGGAGAATTTTATTTACAATTTTATTACAAAGGAAAATACATCATATAAGCTGTGTTTATAGTTGCATAAACAATAGTTTTTTGTAACTCGCGTAGCGTATTGATATTTTTGTCTGTTTTTAAAAAATACAGAAATACCAAGTACAACAAAAAACTATAAACTGGGTAACATCAAGGTAGATAGCTGTCATGAAAACCGTTCATAGAATGATCGACGTAAAATATCTCGGACATTTTCACAGGTTGCAAAAACACAAAAGCTTTACAGCTGCAGCCGAGTCACTATTTATGACTCAGCCCGCTGTGTCGCAGCATATCAAAAAGATCGAAAATACAATTGGGGCTAGTATTTTTGTTAGAAAAGAGGGATTTGGGCTTACGAAACACGGTAAGGTGTTATTAGAATATGCGGATCAAACAATGTCCATGTATGAAAAGCTATTCAAAGATTTAGAAAAAGTGGATACGAGAGAGCAATATAACATTGCGATGTGCTAGTTCTTGTCTCTCTCCGTAGAAAAAGTCGTGAGCGAATTTCGTGCACTGAATAATACAGACTTAGCGATCACCAGTTTTAGTACAACGTCTACGATCGATATCGCTAACTTCGATGTAATATTCAGTCTCAATCGATTGAGCTCTGAAAATGGTAATTCTTATCAGTTAAGATCATCAAGTTATGTAATTAGTCACACAGCAGTGTATAGACTTATACTGAGTGCTATCCGGTTCCGAGTGGTTTATTGCAAGCTCCTTGTCGGAAAACCTTGGTTCAAGAAGTTACTGAAAGAGAACAAAATCGATACGCGGTTTGTCTCAAGTTGGGTAAGCACGAGTTCTGCAAGACTGATGAACAAAGAGTTGGAAAACCATGGCACCATCATGGTTTGTCCTGATTGGTCAGTTAGAGAGCCTAACTACAAGAAGATTCCCACTAGCCAACAGGTCAATATGAATGTTTGGTTTAGTGAAGGGATGTCTGATGAGTTAGACAAAATTGGCTTAAAGGCGAAACTCAACGATCTTTTTGAACAGCATCATTAGCAGCTATCTGAGGACCAACAAGCTTAATAGCATAAACAAACAGCATGATGCAGAAATAGGTATTCCGTAAGGGATGCCTATTTTTTTTATCTCCTTCTTGGCAATTCAAACAATACACATAAACACCTATTACGGTGATTCCACCAAATAAGCCGATATAGCAAATGGCTTCAATAGCATAGTCGGGTTTTACGCCCACCATCATGACTGGAAAGTATTTTGCGTCACCACCGC
>NZ_NPKW01001081.1:0-361 GCF_002265885.1 Vibrio sp. 03_296 | reverse complement strand
AATCTATATCTTCTTAATGTTCTACTTTACGGACGTGGCCGGCTTGTCTGCCGCTTTCGTCGGTACCATCTTTTTAGCTGCACGTATTATCGATGCGATTACAGACCCAATGATGGGGGTGATCGTCGACAATACACGTTCTAAGTTCGGTAAGTTCCGCCCTTGGATTGTGATTGGTACGCTGTTAAATGCGCTCGTTTTAGTTGGCCTTTTTAGTACGCACATGTTTGAAGGGACGACGCTTTACATCTRCGCGGSCGCGGCTTATATCCTTTGGGGTTTAACCTACACCATTATGGATATTCCTTATTGGTCAATGATTCCGGCGCTATCAAGTTCTCGCCAAGAGCGTGAGAAGCTG
>NZ_NPKW01001080.1:0-564 GCF_002265885.1 Vibrio sp. 03_296 | reverse complement strand
CGTTCGTACACATTTGTCAGTCAGGGAAAACTCAATAATGCGTCAACAATATTTTTCTTTTGATTGTTCGGCGCCAGCACTGAGAAGTTGGCAGACGAAGAAATTTTGGTAACGGYCGATGGTCACACCAGGCATGCCATCAGATTCTGCTGCAATAAGGCGGTAGCCAGTTAAGCCATCTCGCTCAATCACATCTTCGCGAAGAAGTTGAGCGTCTTGGATGCGTTTTACAAAAAACGCTTTGTTAATATCTTGCTTTTCAAAGCTCCATACGCGAGCACGAATTTGAGATTCAGGAGAATAGGCTGCTTTGGCTAACCATTTGCCATCGTGACCATAAACATCAACGGTTTCTCCTAGTTGTGGATTACCTTCGACTCTATCGATCCCACGAGAAAAGATCCAAGGGTGGCGTCTAACAACAGACTTCTCACGACCTTTGACTAAATAGATGGCAGCAGACATTGAAATTCTCTTAAGCAAAAATGAAAGTGGGGTATTTCAAGGAATCAGAGTAGAAAGCAAATAGCAAAAGGCCGCATTGGCAGGCCTTTGCTTAGTTTG
>NZ_NPKW01000108.1:0-1932 GCF_002265885.1 Vibrio sp. 03_296 | reverse complement strand
TCTTCGAAGAGGATGTGCGTGTTGATGTACGCACGACCAAAGCCAAGGATGATAAGCCAGCACGCAAAATCTATGAGCAGGTTGCTTATGTTTATCTAGGCGGCAAGTTCCCAACGCAAATGAAACTCTCGCTTGATGAAGAGCAAAAGCCTTATCCGGCTGGCATGTATACCGTTGATAGTTCGAGTTATGTCGTGAATAACTTTGGTTCACTCGAGCTTAAACGCTTCGGCTTAAGCGTGGTGGCCTTGGAGTCTTAATGATGAAAACACCGACACCAGAGCAGATAAAGAAAGAATGCGGTCTACCGAAGAATGCTCAGTACATCGGCTGGCTAGTGCATAACCTAAATCAAGACGACTTCTTGATACGTTATCACTTGGGTAGTTCGGCTTGGTGCTTAATGCCTGAAACGGCTCATCGGTTCGAAAGCTTCCAGTCTGCAAGTGATGCGATTAAGCAGCTAGACATAGCACACAAAGCTATCGTGGTAATCGCGTTCGAGCTAAGCAATCAGGTTGTGGTTATTGCACCTGACCAATATCGAGACGAGTTCCAATCCGAATCCAACAATCCGTTTAGAGCGCAAGCCTAAAACAAATTAGCCCGTAACTGGTAGGACAGCTACGGGCTACTCACAATCAACTTAAACAGGAAGTTAATTATGAAGGAATATACCTTAGACGATGCACAAGCCGTTGCCAATGATCTCTTTGATATCTCGCTGTTCTTAAACTCAACATCATGCCGTGAGAGCGAAGAGTTACAAGCCATTATCTGGGAGCGTCTGCAATCTCAAATCGAGCACTTGCAAAGCGTGTTGTCGTTTATCGAGATGCAGCCATTGCTCAAAGCTCACTTGCTGCAAGAGCAGAGTCACCAAGCCTTAAACTAAACCCGCGATAATCGTTCTCAACTGTCATAAATGCTTCTTTATGGCAGTTGAAATCCGCGATGAAAACCATCCCAAGCTGAAATGCCAAAGTGCGCATTATGGTTCTGAATTATGTTGAGGGTTTGCCTTTGGCCTGACGCGCGCAAAGGGTGGGCGAAGAACTTGCTCATTGTCGCAGCTTGCTGCGTACATGCTAGGCGTGAGAATCGCTTTGAAGTGGAAGCCCGTAACATAATTTACATAATGTCGAACTTAACGAACACATGACATACTCACTGAAACCGACCCGAAGGGGCTAGGCCGAACGTTAGCCCCAACATCAACCGGATTTATGCTACTGCATATCCTCATAACTTCCAGTCGATGAAAGAGCGTTCGCAATATTCCAGCGCTCCCTAATGTTTTTTCGCGTTCTCTATCCTCCTAGCTCTCACTAAATTCACCTCGCGCCCTGCTAAGCCGTCTTTTCTCTCGCCCAACGACGAACGACGTAGCGAGGCTGAGCGAAGGAGGAGGAGGGGCGAGAGTACACTATCTTTAATAGTCTACTCTAGTCCAATATTTAGACTCTTATCTTATTCACGTACTCTTCATCTGCTTGCATTTCGTAGTACTGTTGTTCTGTCTTTGGCTTTAGGCTCTTAAAGAACTTTTCATGATCTTCAACAGTTTCCCATAATTTAAGAATCTGCATCTCAGGTGATGGCCTCTCTGAGTTAAGCCTGTAAATGAAATCTTCCAGACTATAGCGAGTGTTTAGCTTACCTCGACAAATCTCTGCTTCTGTAATCTTCAATATCTTCGCTAGTTGGCTGACCTGCTGTTGCTTTMGGTTCGGTTATCCCGTTCTCCCWCTTCATGTAGGTCTGCTTGGTTACACCTAGTTTATCTGCCATATCGTATTGGGACAGATTAGTGTTTGCTCTAGCTTCCTTTAGTACATCACCATCATAATTTTACTCACTTGGTACATTTTAGTTTTATCATACACTCACTTTTCTACCACATCTGCTTGCTAGTAATTTTTCTTTTGTGTA
>NZ_NPKW01001079.1:0-602 GCF_002265885.1 Vibrio sp. 03_296 | reverse complement strand
AGATTCGGTATATCATCAGGAGAAATTGAAGGTAAAGCATAAATATTTTTGATTTTTATGACTTAGTCGCTGCTATTGCTGGATTGTATATGAGAAGAACCATTTCTATTGAAAAAGCAAAGTTGGGGCAAGTAAATTTTAGTATCTTAAAAATTAATATTTTCATATTGATATCTATTTTAGTATTGAGTTTGATTTGGGGATGTTCTAATTTCATTAAACTTCCCATAACATCATCCATTATATTTCTTTCGGTTGCTATCAATTATAATTATTTTACAATCGTTGGCTTTAGTAAGTTGTGGTTACTAAAGGTTACATATGTAATTGTAATTGTAATTATAACTTCATTACATATGGAGTCTTTTGAGATAACTTTAATATTAATTTTTATTAATTTAATATATTCATCTCTTTCGTGCAGAGAGGGAAATGTTATTGATTTCAGTGTTTTATGTGTTTTTCTATTTTCTTTGTAGAGCTCAGCATCTGATATTCTGGGTTTCTAGTCTTTTTGTTGTTGTTATATTGTGGTTCGGCTCTTTAAGAGTAGATGAAACTCCTTATCTCTTCGATTTGTATGTTTTTTGTTTCTTTCGCTC
>NZ_NPKW01001078.1:0-297 GCF_002265885.1 Vibrio sp. 03_296 | reverse complement strand
TGTCACGATCAATCAGATCGTTGCTAGCATGAACCTGCGCGCTGCTGCCCAACCTGAATAAGAGTTCAGCATAGAGACCACTACGGGCATGTCCGCACCGCCGATCGACGCCACCAAGTGATAACCAAATGCGAAAGCAATCAGTGTCATCACGATTAAGGCAAACATACTGCCGTCGGCGTTAACAAAGTGAATCATAAGCAGAGTTGAAATAACGATAGCTGCGAGATTCATCTTGTGTTTATGAGGCAAGTTAAGTGGCGATGAGGAAATGATACCGCGTAACTTTCCGAACGC
>NZ_NPKW01001077.1:0-1124 GCF_002265885.1 Vibrio sp. 03_296 | reverse complement strand
TTTACTTTCCACAGTTCTTTTGTGACCCATGATAACGGTGTCGATAACCGTGAACTCTTCGTAAGCAAACTGATCCTGATTCAGTTTTGCAACGCGTTCATTTGGGTCGTAGCTGACGTTACCACTCGTCGGTTCAAGTTCACCACTGAGGATTTTCATAAAGGTTGATTTACCACAACCATTAGCCCCAATTAGACCATAGCGATTGCCTTCGCCAAATTTAACTGAGATGTTTTCAAACAGTGGCTTAGCGCCAAATTGTTGAGTGATATTCGCTGTAGAAATCAAAGCTTTTACCTTAGTGAGTCAGTAACAAATAGAAAAACTGCGCAACGTTACTTGTTCACGCCTCAGAGTGCAAGCTTTGATTTTTATGACTGAAATCACAAACATGACATTTGAACGTGAATATGGATAAAGTTTCACAGCAAATTTCTATTTGTCTGAATTATGAACAGTTTTTGAGACTACAATCTTTTACGTTATGTCTAAATAATACGACCCACTTATGCAAAAATTATTACGTCTATTCGTTTGTTTTACTCTGGTGTTTGCGCCAGCAACGTTTGCCCAATGGCAATATGCAGCACAGACGCCAGCTCAGGTTAGTGCGCAGGCATTGAGTATCGAAAGTGACTTAAGTGCCCTGCCCGATCCTCTTTTTATGGGGCCCAAGGAACACAATTAAGGTCAATCRAGTTGCTCTCCGCTGTGCTCGAATTACAAAAAACGGAGGGCGATGCTTTTAAAGCAGCGTTAGCCCAGTATCGTAAGGCCCCTACTGCGCCACAATGGTTGTTGGTCGAGAATCAATATCTCACGCTAACAGCCTTGGACAGTAGTAAGCGACGCTTCTCCAGCTTACGGATTCGGCTAGTAGAGAGCAGCTTACCGGCTTTGGCCCTTATGGTGTGACTCAGTTTCGCCAAGAGCTTGCGCTGACCAAACTTAACATTGAGTACCTGGTCCAATTTCCACGACTACGCAGTTTCCGTGCTCTGATTAAGAAACACGTTTATTTCACCTGTACCGGTGATCTGGACGGGGTTAAAGTGTTTGCAGTTTACTTACTTTTGGTTTGGTGGATGGCCAATAGTAAACGCATCATTACACTCTTTCGCGAA
>NZ_NPKW01001076.1:0-792 GCF_002265885.1 Vibrio sp. 03_296 | reverse complement strand
CTAGTTATCTAGGGGTTAAGCAAAGTGTATCGATCGGCGCTGACGAGAAGGGGTCGTTGAGATGACAAATCTGTCATGTTGTTTTGTCGCGTGGATGCAATGGCTCTCATTCGCAAGATAAGTTTGATTCTGTGCCCGATAATCTCAAATGAAAAAACAGTAGAAATGGCGAACGCGATGAGCGTGGTCTACGTTGTTTGAGTGCAGTTAGGTTCATAAAAGGAATGACAATGAAACCACTCTCTTTGTATATCGCGATCGCGCTCACATCAGGGGCCGTTCTGGCCGAACCCATCCCATCCAAACCCGCGACACAAGCCACGATTGAAGCCAATCAGGCGGTGTATCAAGCGTTAAATTTAAGGATGAACCGATTTTAAGATGCCCAAACGAGGTTTGATTGCCAAACAAGATGTGGTCACCATCAAAAACGCCGAATGGGCGATGTGGTGTGGGATCTGGAAGCGTATAAGCAAGTTCACTCTCGCTGGAAAATAAAGCCCCAGTAGTAGCGTGAACCCCAGTTTATGGCGTAACGCTCAGCTCAATATGATCAATGGTCTGTTTGAGGTTGACTGATGGGCATTTATCAGGTGCGCGCTTACGATCTTTCCAACATCACGGTTTATTAAAGGGGACAAAGGGTGGATCGTCTTCGACCCGTTGATTTCCCAAGAAACCGCCAAAGCCGCTCTGGATTTTGTTAATGCTCAGCTTGGTGAACGCCCTGTGACAGCGGTGGTTTATTCGCACAGCCACATTGACCACTTTGGTGGCGTTCGCGGCATCGTG
>NZ_NPKW01001075.1:0-800 GCF_002265885.1 Vibrio sp. 03_296 | reverse complement strand
ATCGGCGATCTGACACTGACGCCAAAAACAGGAGTGTTACAGCGAGATCTTTACGACGCGTATTCGAGAAAAATAACGCGCGGGCTTTGGAATAAGCAGGGGGCGCTTGCCTGCCACGCGTAAGTTAGCTCAGGCGCTCAATGTGAGCCGCAACACCGTCATCGCGGTGTACGAGCAACTTAGTGCGGAGGGTTACATTGAAAGCCGAGCTGGTTCGGGCTACTACGTCGCGGTTGAGTTACCAGAGCACTATCTGGGAGAGATGGCGATTTCGCCAGTCATGAAACAAGAGCATTGCGGAATTCACAGCAGAACTTGGACCCATCAAGATCAACCGAGCTTTTGCRCCCGGCGTACCGGATCTGGAAAAATTCCCGCTGCCTGAATGGCAAAAATATCTACAACGCCAACATTCGCGGCGCACCATCTTAGGCAATCAAATCGTCAAAGGGGATTACGCCCTCAGGTGCGCCTTGGTGGATTACTTGGCGTCGAGTCGCTCTGTGAAATGCCAAGCGGAGCAAATCATTATTACCTCTGGCGCGCAGCAGGCACTAACCATTGCYCTGATGTGCGCAAAAGAAGCAAGCGATCGACTGTTAATGGAGCAACCGGGTTACAGTCAAATGCGCAAAGTGGCCTGTTTATTGGGCATGCCGATGGAGCCGCTTAGCGTCGCAGTGAGAAGCGGCATTGATGTTGCTGACGTGCTCGCATTCTAAGTGTCGCTTTGTTTACCTGACGCCGAGCAATCAATAACCCGATGGGCACCACCTTAAGCACTGAGCAGAGAGTGCAAA
>NZ_NPKW01001074.1:0-353 GCF_002265885.1 Vibrio sp. 03_296 | reverse complement strand
AATGCCAAACAAAACCGTCTCGGACGTGGGGTTTCACCTGTAAAACAAAACACCGAGATGATCGAACAGCTTGTCTCAATGTTAGAAGAAATGAACGAGATGAACATCCAAATTGCGGCGGCAACTGAGGAGCAACGAGCGGTCACAGAAGACATCAGCAGCAGTATTACCTCGATCGCGGATGCTTCGGTTTCCGTCAATGAAAAAGTGACTCAGGTGGATGATGTGTCGCGTCAACTTGCTGATGAAGCCAAAGGGTTGAGTCAGGAAATGTCGAAATTCCGTTTTTAGAAATGCCTTCTGCAGGGAAAGAGTTCGACACGGAATAAAACAGCTACCGGTGAGTGCCTAGG
>NZ_NPKW01001073.1:0-865 GCF_002265885.1 Vibrio sp. 03_296 | reverse complement strand
GTGCAGTACCGTGGTAAACCAAACCAGAAAAGAAATCTTCGCTTAAGTCACTGTCAATTCGGGTCGAACGTTGATGACGTGCAGCGATAGAATATGTGTTGCTTAAAATCACGACTTATTTTCCTCTGATTTGTAATAGCGTTTTAAATACTGCTCTGGATTGATGTTACTGATATCTGAAAACGAGTGCTGAACCTGTCGCAAGCCTTGTGTATCTGTCCAAGCAATTTTCCCTTCCGTTAGTGCTTCTACTTGATCTAATTTGTCACTCAGTCCGCTAGAAGACAGCCGGAAACTCGTCCTGGAGAGCCCACATCTTTGAGTAATGATTCAAATGACAACGTGTTTGTATTGCTGTCTTGTTGCTTTCTCTGCATAAAATCGATAAGTGCGAAGGTAAAAACCTCCACTGGAAGTGTCGGACGTCTATTAAGCTCTGCGACATAACTTTTTGCATCCTCTTGCTTCAATAGTTCAAGCTCAGTAAAAGGAGATGCAAACTGTCTTCATTATCTTGCATTGATTGCAATTGATTTATGTGCATACATTTGAAGGAAGCAATCAATATCTTTACTTAGYGTTGCTTCTTGTTAACTCTTTTGCATGATTTACAAGTGCGTCATTARTATCGATTAACAGAGCATCTTTCTTTACTTTTATACCATTGAAATAAGTTGAAGAAAAAACGAGATGAATTTAGTTCACCATTGCTTGCAGGCATTGATTGCAGTAACCCAGTGTCAGCAACCAGGTTGTACCTATTTTGTCGAGATATTCCATCGTAAGCAGGCCGTCCTTCGTCGCTTGTAAACAAGTGCTTCGCCAAAGGTGTCAGCTCGTACAGCTGCTTCGTACTAATCTACAC
>NZ_NPKW01001072.1:0-1346 GCF_002265885.1 Vibrio sp. 03_296 | reverse complement strand
ATTTTGGGTGTTCCTACCCTTGATGGTTTGGGCCCAATTGGCGCGGGTTTCCACAGCGATCAAGAGTATCTAGTGCTGGCCTCGATCGAACCTCGTATCCGTATGCTGATGCGTGTGCTTGAAAAGCTGGCAGCCTAAACGCTTAACTGTTTAATAAGGCATTAAATTAAAACCCCGTGGTATCGCATGACCACGGGGTTTTTGTTTCGGTCTGTTGAGTTTGTGCCACAGGTTTCAATCTTGAACCTGTCATTTCTACTTGGTCTCTTCTACGCTTTCATCAATGTATCCACAAAGGAAGTACTCACTATGACTATGAAAGCATTATTGATCACTCTGGTTATCGGGCTGGCAACGTCACCACTGGCGTTGGCTGAGAAACCGAACTGGCGAGGGAAGCAAACCCAGCAAGGAAGCAGTGGAACAACATGCCGAAGAAATGATGCAAAAACACTGTGACAAGAAAGACAAAGAGTGCCTGAAAAAACGAGAGCAAGAGCAGAAACAAAGCCGCCAAAGAAAAAGGCAAGAAGAAGAAAAATGGCGATGAAGAGCAAAAAATGCAGGACAAAGAAGCGCGTAAACAGGCGCTGAAAGAGAAAAAGCAAGCGTTAAAAGATCAACGCGAAAAGCTTGAAATGGAAGAAGAAAAGATAGAAAAAGAGCTCAAAAAACTGGAGGAAGATGACGAGTAAATTGTCGCCAATTTCTCATCGCTTACCTCGAGGTGTCTCTCTTTGCCATTCGCGCAAGGAGAGACACGACTTCAATCTGTTCCTGCCAACAAATATACCTTGCGCTGTCTATAGTRGATTACATTCAATTCCAAATTGGGATTATACGTATTCTATTTATTCATTTCTGTCATCACTCTGGTTCCTACACTTCCATTGCCAATAAAATCACCAATTAARGTAATTGAAGATGAAAAGAACACTCTTAGCGCTAACGCTGGTGACGGCGTTTTTTGGTAGCCACGCGGCTTTTGCTGATACTAACAGCACTCGAGATCCCTATATTACAGAGGCAGATGTGAAGGCGCGGGTTCCCACGGCCGTAAAACTGGGGACAATTATGTTCAAGCAGAAACGGATTGGAATTTCCGCCAAGTGACCGATAAAGTGGGTGTGAATCAGTGGATTCACGATGCACCAGTGAGCAAAGATAACCAAACGGTGATCCGTTCAAACCGCGATGGTGGTCTACTTCCATCGCAGTGGTGGATGTAAGCAAAGGCGCAACGTTCAGTGTGACGGACAAAAATAACGATGAGTTTCAGATTATCCACATCATCGAACGAGAATCAACTTAACCCATAAAGTGGYGCGCAGAGGGGAATCCGTGAC
>NZ_NPKW01001071.1:0-428 GCF_002265885.1 Vibrio sp. 03_296 | reverse complement strand
ATTAACCCTAACCCAGAGAAAGACACTTGAGTAATGGTTGTTGTTGAGCTGCTGGCCCGYTTGGTAAGGAAAAGCCAAACGCGCATTGGAGGTGGCGTAGACTTCTTCCCATGTACATTCCCTTTTTCTGATTCACTGCCAAAGCCAGCGCTGATGGAATCTCCAATAAAGAGAATATGCGGCTTGTGTCCCCACACTCCGTCTAGTGAACCGTTGTGTTCAACCGAAGAGAAAACGGCTCATGCTGGCGTATTTTCAGTTCGTTTAACCACTTCGAGCAACACATGTTGTGCGCTTTCCGATGCAAAGATCTCGAAGGTTTCCGTCACGCCATTGGGTTGCGTCATCAGTGTTTTGCTCAGCTTACCGTCAACCAATACATCAAAATAGTCGCCATTCCCTTGCATGGTGAGGGCAAAGTGGCTGCC
>NZ_NPKW01001070.1:0-1014 GCF_002265885.1 Vibrio sp. 03_296 | reverse complement strand
TTTCATCTCAGCGTCCGCTTGATTGCTCTTAAGTGCAGACCACTTCTTTTGTCAGTACATCGACTTGATTCTTAAGATCTTCTACCTGCGCCATTGCTGCTTTGGTTTGTTCATCTGGCCCCGATGCACAACCGGCAAGTAAAAGAACAGAAGAGGTGGCAGCTGCAATTAGGATCTTATTCATAAAAACTCCTTGTTCTATAATTGTCTGTCATTATTGACACTAATGTCATATGACTCTTTGATTGTAGCGACAATAAATGACAACAGCGAATTAAAAAGTGAGCAACGTCCACATATTGAAGGATTTTTACCGAGTTCTAACAGAGATGAGTACGTTTTTCTGTGTTGTGTGTCGGATCTGGTTAGCCTATTGCTTGACATGAACTTGGGTAATCGAATTTTTAGGCCGATGTTTCCTGTGAAATGTGGATAATTTTTCTGTGATCTCTATCCTTTATTGTGCGGTTTAAGGTATCATTGCGCGTTTTTATTGATTCCCTCTCGGCGGCAAAATAAGCGGCCAAGATAGTGCAAAATAGTGGAGAAACCTTTGCAATTTAAAGATTTAGGCTTAGATAATCGCCTACTGAAGAACCTAAAGCACTTAGATTTTCAGAAAGCGACGAAAATTCAACAGCAAGCGATTCCAGTTGCGATTGCTGGTAAAGATTTGCTGGCATCCTCAAAAACAGGTTCTGGCAAACGCTGGACGTTTGTTTGCCTATGCTCATAAGTCTTTAAAAACAAAAGCATTGTCAGCGCGTGACCCGCGTGGTGTGATCCTTGCGCCTACTCGTGAACTTGCAAAACAAGTGTATGGAGAGCTTCGTACCATGTTGGGCGGCCTTTCCTACGACGCACCTTGATCGTGGGTGGTGAGAACTTCAACGATCAAGTAAAAGCGTTAGCACGACTACCCTAAATTCATTGTCGCGACTCCAGGGCGTCTTGCGGATCAGCTTAGAGCACAAATCTGTGTTCCTAGAAGGTCTTGAGACCTTGGTACTAGAC
>NZ_NPKW01000107.1:0-46077 GCF_002265885.1 Vibrio sp. 03_296 | reverse complement strand
CGTGCAACAACAATCGGTTCACGTTAAATGCCATCATTTGGCTTTGATACAAACACGATAACACCTACTAATAACGGTATAGAAAATCATAATTATCATTATTAAAATCATCCACTTACACTGCATGCTTCTTAGTTTACTTGAGGCATAACAATGACACGCACTCTAATKACAATGCTAGTTGTAGCCAGCATTGCTGGTTGTAACTCATCCGGCGATAGCCGCTCTACATCACCTTCCCCAGCTACGGCAACGCCATCCATTCAAATTGATAAAACWGAATGAGCTGATTGCAACACTAAAGAGCCAGAAAACCATTAACGACCAGATAATGGTGATTTATGAGCGCTATGAGCCTTTGTTAGATCGCTCTGATTCGTTGACAGGACCAGATACTAACCAAGATGGCATTCGAGATGACGTCGAAGCGTTTATTGATGCGTTAGAAGTAACAGAGCCTGTTCGTAATGCTCTAAAGCAGGATGCGAGATTTACACAAGAAAACTTATACTATGACTTTAGCGTTCCAAGTGACGAAGCTACTGACCGAGCGCTTAGAATTGCCAAAAAAAATTATAAAGTGTTAGCGTGTAAGGACTATGTAGGAATCCCGGTTAGAGATATAACGAATACATCTAGAACAATTACTGCGCTAACTTACAACACAAAAGCTCGAACTTTAGCCTATCTGTCATACAATCGACTGCTCAATGGCTCTGGTGGAACATTACTTGAGGCAGAGGAAGAACACTGTGAATAAGCTTTTATTAATTTCAATATCTGCGTTTTCTTCTCTGCCACCCGCCTCGGTACTCGCAAATAACTGCCAAGTGGCTGGCTATACTGTTGGTTTTTTTAATGGTGTGGCTACTACGAGAACACAGGCAGAAAATGGTTTACTGGAGCTAAAAAAATCTCTTGCCATCCAACAATATCGAGGTCAACCAGTTGAGTTCACTCTGTTCTACAACGACTCTAATTACGAAGAAAGGGGTATTGATGTACTAGCCGACTTTGCTGAGACCTTCGATCAACGAACCAACGAGCTCGAACAAAAGCAGTTTGAGCGATGGGAAGCTTTTTGGGATGTCGTAAGCGGTAGAAATAACAGCCCAATCATCAAAAAAATTGACTCACTAGTAAAAGGTTTCCTTGCCTTCGTGAATGATACCTTAAGCCGAGGTATCAACGAGATTATTCACGAGTTTTTGGAAGGTTTGGCGTCTTTAGCGGGGAGTGATATCAACACTGACGAGGTTCGAATGAAACATCGTCTTCGTAATGACTCACAGACTTGGCAAGGTAAAAAACTGATTTATTTGGCCCATTCACAGGGCAACCTTTGGGTGAATGAGTCATTTCATTATGTCAATCAGCGTTTGGGCTATGATGAAACGAATATTAAAGTTATCCATATTGCCCCCGCTTCACCGACGCTTAACGGCGACTACATTTTATCGGACAAAGATCATGTCATCAACGGATTGAACTTTACTGGAATTGGTTCAGTACCGTTTCCAAACATAAGTATTCCGACAAGTGATCAAGATAGTTTGGGACATGGATTGGTGGAAATATACCTTACCAATCAACAAACCAAACAGATGATCAAAGACGCGGTAGACAAAGCGCTGGATAGCGTCAAATATCCAGCAATGGAAGATTACCTATTTGATATTCGCTTCGAATACTCAGAAAACTACTTGAAAGCGCATCGTCCACCGAAAATTGCCTTTGTCGACAGTTTAGAAAGCAGGGACTATTGTGGCTTATCGAACGTAGATTATTTTTTCGATTTCTATGGTGCATGTGGTAACTACTATCGAGCGGTTGAAGATGCTGGTAGTCCTTATATCACTAGTGAGAGAGAACTTGTTGTCTCCAAGAAGAATCCTGTACTTATTCCGCTCACCATACCTGATGGCCAACAGCCGTATCACCTTCAAGTGCAAGAATGCCTTGCTATTCCGCCAGCGGGATCTTTTCTGTTGGGTGAAATTGCAGGCATTTACGATCTTGAAGCACCCCTCGATCTTACCGCTAAACTCGTGGTTACTGATCGATTTGGACGAGAGTATGATATTGATGACAGAGATGTCAGCCCGCACATAGAAGGTGGGTACCTTAAGTGTGCTGGTACCGGGTCTTTCAGTGAACTGGTAGCGATACAATCTGGGTATAGCGATGATGAAAAACGGTACCGTAAGACCGAGCAGCTTACTGGTACGTATGAGTTGAGTGCACAAAAAATCTGGCATCATTGCGGAGGACATTGAAAAAATCCCCTCAGTTGAGGGGATTTTGCTATTTCTCTGTTTACTCTTTTTCTATAAGTTTGGGCCCGTCGATGGTCTATGTGGTTGATTGTTGCTTAGCTGAACCATGCCTTGGTACATGCGCAAGAACCAAACCAATATCGCGAGTGCCGCAAACAGCATACCCACGTAGGGAATCGCGTAGGCAACGCTGTTGAGTACGTTGTCCAAAACCGTACTGCTGACCCAGTATTCACTGACGCCGACCAGTACACCGTTCGAGGTTGCTACGGTGACGATCAAGACAACGAAAAACGTGAGATAAAGGAAGAAGGTTCGAATTAATCCATAGTAGTGTGAATTAACAACCTCACCATCTTGGTTTTTATCCAACCGATACCCTGCATAAACAATCGCGATAACGCCAGAGAGTAAGAAAGTAAATGGCGTTAAACAGCTTAGGATGTAAGCAATCCAAATGCCCTTATGAGGTTTGTTCACGATGACCTCCTACCTTCGTTTGCTCGTTGGTGCGAGCGGTTTGAGAGCCGCTCTGCTGCTCTTTCTCCATCATTTCTGCATACCACAGATCATGATGTTCTTTGGCCCATGTTTCATCCACTTCACCGGTGACCATGCCTTCGAGAGCCCCTTCCATCCCAAACAAGCCAATGTAGATATGGAAGATAAATCCGCAGATAAGGATCAACGCCGAAATCATGTGCACAAGGTTAGAAAGCTCCATATCACGGCGTGTTTGACCAAAGATGGGGAAATCTAGGATCAGGCCACTGGCCGCGACAAACACACCAAAGAAAATCAATAACCAGTAGATCGCTTTCTCACCACCGTTAGAAAAACCTGCCGATGGATGGGTGCCTTTGTGTTTGCCTACCATGCCACCGAGCTTCATAAACCAACGTACATCCGTCATTGTTGGAATGGATTTACGCCACCATTTCAGCAAGATAAAGGTCAGCAAAATGAAGAACAATGGCCCCATGTAGTTGTGATATTGCTTGGCAAGCAGAATAACAAAACCCCAAATTTCAGAAGGAACGTAAGGTTTTAAGAAGTGCTTGCCATACACCAACATTAAGCCACTAAACGCAAGGGTGAGAAAGGTAAACGCCATGCTCCAGTGAAGCGCGCGATCCCATCGTGACCAACGTTTGATCTTTTTCCCTGTGCGAGGTTTGCTGAGCATCAAAGGGCCAACAAACACATACGCCATGATCACCATCGCAATGCTGCCAAAAATGGCGATTGCCCCAGCAGGCGACATCCATTTTTCTTTTAACAGATACCAAGTTTGACCTGGAGTACTGATAAGCACGCCATGCTCAGGAAAGGTCGACGTGGTGTAACCCGCCTCACCTGCCCTAACTTGACGCCAAAAATCGGCCCCGGCTAATTGCGTCATTTCCGTTTGATCGACAGAGTTCTCTTTTTCTTGTGCTACCGTGGTAAAGCTTAAGGTCAACAGCAGTACTGTCCAAAAAGACAGTACTGCAAGAGAACCACGTTTAAGCGCTTGTAACATGACTCTCTCCAAACTTAGCTGCGAGTTGCATCGTAGGATAGATCTTCACCGTTGGTCCAACCGGCCTCTTTTGCACCACGTTCTACGACACGTTGACGGAAGATGTCGGAGATTTTCTCAGCATCACCCGCCAAGAGGGCTTTGGTTGAACAAAGCGAAGCGCACATCGGCAGTTTGCCTTCAGCAATACGGTTGGCACCATACTTCTGACGCTCTTCTTCTGAGCCCGGTTCAGTGTTTGGACCACCGGCGCAGAAGGTGCATTTGTCCATTTTGCCACGCTCGCCAAATGAGGCTTGTTTCGGGAACTGAGGCGCGCCAAATGGGCAAGCAAACAGGCAGTAACCACAACCGATACACAGATCTTTGTTGTGGAGCACAATGCCATCTTCGGTGTGTTCAAAGCAGTCTGCAGGACAAACCGCCATACAAGGGGCATCGGTACAGTGCATACAGGCCACTGAGATGGAGTTTTCGCCCGGTTCACCGTCGTTTAAGGTGACAACACGGCGGCGCTGAATGCCCCACTCTAATGCGTCGTCATTTTCATTTTTACAAGCGGTCACACAGCCGTTGCATTCAATGCAGCGTTTGGTGTCGCAGAGGAATTTCATTCTAGCCATTTCAAGACTCCTTACGCTTTACGAATGTTACAGAGGGTGACTTTGGTTTCCTGCATCTGAGTGACAGGATCGTAACCGTAGGTGGTGGCGATGTTTGCTGATTCGCCAATCACGTACGGATCAGTACCTTCTGGGTACTTATTGCGTAAGTCTTCACCTTGGAACTTGCCGCCAAAGTGGAATGGAATGAATGCCATTCCTGGTCTTACACGGCGTGTCACCATGGCTTTAACATGAATACGGCCTTTCTCTGCCCCTTCAACCCAAACCATGTCGCCATCTTTAAAGCCCAAATCGTTGGCGTCTTTCGGGTTTACTTCCACAAACATCTCTTGCTGCAATTCTGCCAACCAAGGGTTCGAACGGGTTTCTTCACCGCCGCCTTCGTATTCCACCAAACGGCCAGAAGTGAGGATGATCGGATACTCTTGCGACTTATCTTGGTCTTGAATCGACTTATACAGCGTTGGCAAACGATAGATTGAAGCGGCGTCATCCCATGTTGGGTAATCGGCAATTAAATCACGACGTGGCGTGTAAAGCGGCTCGCGATGCAGTGGCACACGATCTGGGAACTCCCACACGATAGTACGTGCTTTGCCGTTACCAAAAGGTATACAACCATGCTTGATGGCAACACGCTGGATACCCCCCGAAAGGTCGGTTTTCCAGTTTTTGCCTTCCGCGAGCGCTTTCTCTTCTGCAGTCAGATCGTCCCACCAACCCAGTTGTTTTAGCAGTTTGTCACTGAACTCTGGGTAGCCATCTTGGATTTCACTGTCTTTCGAGTAGCTGCCATCGGCCAGCAGGCTCTTACCTTCAAACTCAACGCCGAAACGTGTACGGAAGGTGCCTCCACCCAGTGCAACAGGTTTCGATGTATCGTAAAGAATGTGGGTTCCCGGGTGCTTCATTTCTGGAGTGCCCCAGCATGGCCAAGGTAAACCGTAGGTTTCACCATTCGCCGGTCCGCCTTCTGCTTCCAACGTGGTTTTGTGGAAGGTGTGCCAGTTTTGTTGGTGTGCTTTTAAGCGCTCAGGGCTTTGGCCAGTGTAACCAATGGTCCACATCCCTTTGTTGAACTCACGCGTGATGTCTTCAATCACTGGTTGATTATTGACAACGCGAACGTTTTTAAACAGTTGATCGGCAAAACCCAGCTTTTTGGTCAACAGATACATGATTTCATGATCAGGTTTGGACTCAAACAACGGTTCGATCACTTGATCGCGCCATTGAATGGAACGGTTTGACGCCGTCACACTGCCATGGGTTTCAAACTGAGTTGTGGCAGGAAGCAAATAGACACCATCGGTGCGATCGTTCATGACGGCAGCGACGGTTGGATATGGGTCGACAATTACCATCATGTCGAGTTTTTCCATCGCCTTTTTCATTTCTACGCCGCGGGTTTGCGAGTTAACCGCGTGGCCCCAATAGAACATGGCGCGAATGTTATCGTTTTGCTCGATACTGTCTTTGTTTTCCAGTACACCATCGATCCAACGAGACACAGGAATGCCCATGTTGAACATTGGTTGTTTGCCGTTGTATTTGTTCTGGTCAAAGCGGTTTTTCAACCATTCGAAATCGATGCCCCACACGTTCGCCCAATGTTTCCATGAGCCTTCTGCCAAACCGTAGTAACCCGGAAGCGTGTGCGATAAAACGCCAAGGTCTGTTGCGCCTTGCACGTTGTCGTGACCACGGAAAATATTCGCACCACCACCAGATTTACCTAAGTTGCCGAGCGCCAGTTCAAGCACGCAATAAGCACGCGTGTTGTTGTTGCCTGTGGTGTGCTGAGTGCCGCCCATACACCAAACGATACAACCTGGACGATGATCAGAAAGCAGTTTCGCTGTTTGGTAAACGTCTTCTTCACTTACGCCGGTAACGCGCTCAACTTCTTTCGGGTTCCACTTCGCCACTTCAGTGCGAATCTCGTCCATGCCAAATACACGTTGGCGAATGAATTCTTTGTCTTCCCATTTGTTGTTGAATACATGCCAAAGTACGCCCCAAATAAACGCGACATCGGTACCTGGGCGCAGAGAAACGTAGTGATCCGCTTTAGCTGCTGTGCGCGTGCGGCGAGGATCCGCAACGACGATCTTACAGCTGTTTTTCTCTTTGGCGATGAGGATGTGCTGCATGGCAACTGGGTGGGCTTCGGCAGGGTTTGAACCAATGAACAACATCGACTTACAATTGTGCATGTCGTTGAAGGAGTTGGTCATCGCGCCGTAACCCCAAGTGTTTGCTACCCCAGCAACCGTGGTGGAGTGACAGATACGCGCTTGGTGATCGACGTTGTTGGTGCCCCACATCGATGCCATTTTACGGAAAGTGTACGCTTGTTCGTTGTTGTGCTTAGCACTGCCCAGCCAGTAGACAGAATCCGGGCCAGATTGCTCACGAATTTCCAACACTTTGTTGCCGATCTCTTCGATCGCTTGATCCCACGAAAGTTTTTTCCACTTACCGTTTTCCAACTTCATTGGGTATTTTAAGCGACGCTCACCATGGCCGTGCTCGCGTAATGCCGCGCCTTTGGCACAGTGACCACCAGCGTTAAATGGGTGATCAAACGCGGGCTCTTGACCTGTCCAAACACCGTTTTGCACTTCTGCGTAAATACCACAGCCTACAGAGCAGTGAGAACAGATGGTGCGTTTCACTTCGATAGGCGCGCTTGCATCGACACTTTTCGCTTCCGCTTTACGGATCATTCCTGGCGCAAATAAGCTTGCGCCGGCAATTGCGCCACCAGCAGCAAGTGAACTATTGCGCATAAATACACGACGGCTAATACCGAGCTGTTTTTGCTCTTTCGTGACGCTGTCTGAGCGTTTAATTAGTTTCATTGAGGACGGCTCCTACAGAGTTTCGTAATAGTCGCGGATATGCTGGGTTTCGTGATATCCCTTTTTCTTCGCCTGTTTTTCTACAGGAGTAACTTCTGAGGCTGAGGCCACTTGTGTGGTGCCAGCAACGACGGCGCCTGCTACTGCTGCCGTGGCGATACCTTTTAAAAGGTCACGACGGCTTTCGTTAATTTCATTTTTTTCTTTCATCATTGCTTCCTTACCTGTCAGGTAGTTTTTTGGAGGCTTAAGCCTCTCTAAAAGAGATCGCTTGGCTAATCCGCCAAGTTTTTAATCTCAATTTTTAATTTGGTTTTGTTGTCCGGCGTGATTTGCGCCAAACGTACTTTTTCCAGATTGAAAAAGGCGCCGAGCAATTGGCTAACCGCCAAGTAAAATCCGGCGTGTTCGGCTTGATCGATTTGTTTGGTGAGGGAAACATACCAAGTTGCGAGGTGGCGGTTGAAAAACGCCTGTTGCAGCGCGTCGGTTTCTTCCATCAGCGCCGCCATCACCTCGCATAAGGCTGAAATATGATCTTCCGGCTCTTTGACATGCTCTTGGCGTTCAAAACCAAGGCGAGCAAGATCTGTACGGATCTCTGCCAGTGGCTTTTCCATCAAAGAACCCGTGAGGTGCCATGAGGCAAATGGCACCACTTCCCCACGGCCAATCCCAATGAAAAGGTGTTGGTACTCTTCTTCAAGCTCTGCGTCGGAGTAACGGCCTGCGGCCGCTTTCAATTGCAACCACGCATTTTGCATTTCACTGTCATCCGCTACGGTGTCTAACAATGTCAATAACTCAAGCAATGCTGGAGAGGGAGCTTGGCGAAATAGAGTCGATAGCAGCAAATAAATATCGGCTCTTAATGACGATTCTGGTTGGATATCCATTCGTTTGCCCTAGTAATTCAGTTGGTTTTCTGGGTTTACCGCCATCGATTCAAAAACGTCGATGACACGGCAGTCTTCACACATTGCAATACGATTAAGCGCTGCATCATTTGCAAAGTGAGAGTGACCACGTAACTTATCTTGTAGCATAGTGATCATGGACTGAGGTGCGAAAGGCTTATGGCAACGCAAACATTCCGCCGCTTTTTCTTGATGGATGACCACCGCTGCTTGACGGCTCTCTTTATCCCAATTCATACGAGGAGTTAGTGTCAGCACTTGCTCAGGACACGCTTTGATACACAAACCGCATTGCACGCAGTCTTGCTCGACAAATTGGAGCGATGGGCTTTCTCCATCCGTGTGCAAAGCGCGAGTTGGACAAACCGCCACACAACTCATGCACAAGGTACAGCCCGTTGTTGCACACGACACGGCGCCATAGGGAGCATGACTGGAAAGTGCGACCGTGTTTTCTACTGGAACACGCGAGGTTGCAAGCGCATCGAGTGCAGTAAATAAGCGTTGACGTTTGTTACCTTGCAAATCGCCAAGAGCAAGATCGAAATGTTCAGTACAGAGGACTGGTGCGCCTTCCATCAATGATTCGAGATAGAGAATATCGATACACTCTTTGGCAATGCCTAATTGACCAAGCAGCTCTTGCGCGATGGCCACTTCGCTGTTCAATACGCGCTGAATCGTTGCGGGCATGCGGCGACTTGCAGCAAACAAGACTTGCGTTGCACCATTAACGAGTGCAGCAAACCAACTATCGATGCCGACAGAGGGCAGATCTTCCACCACAATCGGAATCACATTGTCGGGTAGCGCCTTGAGTGCCATGACGTTGTACATTTCATGACGTTCGCTGCAAATCAGGATAATGGGGTTCACACCACCAACGCTTTCATAGTTTGCCAGCGTTCTTTCAATGAACTTTTGTGTCTCTTGTGGTTTAGGTAATGCGTAATGAATCGCTTCTGTCGGACAACTGGTGGCACACGTCCCCACCCCTTGGCAGAGATACGGATTGATCTCAATTCGATGCCCTGTTTTTTCGGAGCCTTGGCTGCTTAACGCACCAGCCGGACAAGCATCAACACAACGCTCACAACCTTTAACGCCACGGGAACTGTGCGCACACAGATCGGTATCTAAGCGGAAATATTTGGGCTTATCGAACGTGCCCATTAAGGTTGGAATTTCTTGCAGCGCATCCGTTAGCTTCGGATAGCCACGCCCAACAGGATAATAACCAGGGACGGGCACCTCCTCCGACATGAGGCCGTTAAGTGACAAATCCAGTACCACATCAAAAACATCGTGATTGATGGCCACCTTCGCCAGATTCAAACGTTGGCCTTGGTTTTCAACCAGCACCGTAAAGGTGCCCAAAAAACCACTCAACTGAACGGAATCAGCGTAATAGATTTGTGCATCGCCTTTCTCGCCATCGGTTGAAAGCAAAGTTAGCGAAGTCATTTGGCTCAATTGTGCGGCTGCACTTTGAATAATGGCACTAGGGCCGACGATGAGTGTATTACCACCGCTTTCATAGCTCACGGTAGGCGGTATCAGATTCCCCAATTCAACGGTGTTTTCAAACGCATAGAGTCGCGCTTTGCCATTGGTTGAAGTCGATTGTTGTAATAGTTGTTTTATCATTGCTCTGTTCCACACTGGCCAACACTGCGAAGGATTGGCAGGTCATACTGATAATTCAGTTATTGTTGTGGAGCATTAGCAAGTGCTATACCAACTTTTATACGCTTATTATTCAGTCGGTTAGCGTGGGTTTTGTTGAGTATTACGACACTATTGATGACAAGAAATTCAATTGGGACATTTTGTCCCAATGTCATTTTCCCTGCACGCGTCAAAATGTACCTATTTTTTATGTGGGATCTTTTGTCTCATCTCGTGTTTCATTTGGAGGAAGATCGGATGGAGATGAAGTCAGGGCTTGAGTCTCAGATTGCGTTAGAGTGTCACTGTTCGCCTCAATACTTTCATTGTTATCAACGGCTACTGAACCATCCGATGTGCAAGTTGCACTACCAGGCTCTACCTCAGTCAATGCTTCCTCTACTGGCTTCATCCATTCTCTTAACGTCTGCGCCACATTGGGCGCGAGAGCACCAATAGAAGACTTGTAGTCGTGATCGTAATCATTGAGCCTATCCACCACGTTAAACTCTTCACTGTGGAAAAGCTTACGTAGAGCGGCCTTCTTGACTGCTTCGTCAGCATTGCTTGCGAGTAAGGCTGAAATGGGTGCGTTTTCGCTTTTGTTCTCTAGCTCTTTCTCGCCATCTGCTGCAGTTGAGCTTGATTCTAGCCGCGTTGATTCTGCGTGCTTTGGCTCTATTTGCTCTGCTTCTGTGTTCATCGCATCGGGGGCGATGCAGTGAGTCCCCCTAGAGCTCTGCTCTGGCGTCTCTTGAGTGGGTAACGACTCTTGCTCTTCTATTGCAGCGCGCTTTCGCTCAGACCAACGCGAAAAAAAATTAGTTGCCACTGGCTCTTCCCGCTCCTTTGCGCTTCTTACGACGCTCTTCTAACAACTCTCCGTGGCGTCCAATAAACGCTTCCATCCATGCCTGAATTGGCAATGGCATTTCGCAAGAAAGCACTAAGTAGTCGCCATCCATGTACTGGCCAGCCACTGATTGTGATGCCGTGACGGTTGTTATCTTTGGTGTGTCCGTTTCATCAATGTTCTCAAGCACAACGAAGAGTTTCGGATTTTGCGAGCTGAGGTTAAAACGGTAATCGGTTCGCTCGTCACGGAACAGCTGAAGCGTGACGACATGGCGATGTTGGTTTTCTGGCTTTAACTCAAAACCCGTTAACTGCCACTGTGTGGTCACCCAAATACCAGTGGCAATTTCATGGGCAACGAGGTTGCAGCCTATAGGCCAAAGGTATTCATTTTTTTCGATATTACTTTGTGCGTCTATTGAATTTGACATGGTTCACCCATCATGTTGCTATGCGATTGTCTTTTAAACATACATTAGTCCTATTCGAGGCTTTGGTGCATACTTGTTTCGTCGCTTTGTGCCGTTTAATAGCAAATTCTAAGCCAAGGTTATAAAGCGAATGTTTCCATGTGTAACATGTGTTAGATGTGAGACGCCGTACGGTAGATGACTTTGGAACGGTAATTGCTTTTGAATTGTTTTCGTTCCCCGCCTTTGGCAAACGTGTGTCTTCGGTGATTTTGCTATCACCTATTCAAGCAGGAAAAAGAAGTGGTCAAACCCAACATTATTAAAACCAGTGAAAACCCTTTGCAAACCATTGAAGTGGAAGTATTCGATGAATATGGAGAGAAGTTAATTAAGCAAATTGCTTGTGAGCGCCCTTTAACCGTTCTTCTGAACTGGAAAGAAGTGGTAACGCTAATGACACTGGGATCAAGACCCGAAGCACTTGTTTTGGGCTACCTCAAGAACCAAAGCTTCTTGTCGGAAGTTGATTCTCTTGAATCGGTGATCATCGATTGGGAAACCAACAGCGCAGCGGTAGTGACAAAAGAGAATGTAGAACACATTGAACAGGCTTTGAAAAAGAAAACCGTTACCTCAGGGTGTGGCCAAGGCACCATGTACGGCAACGTGATGAAACAACTAGAGCACTATCAAGTGCCCCAAGTGACACTTAAACAGTCGGATATTTACAAGACCTTAGAAGCGCTCACCCACTACAACGATACCTACAAAAAAGCAGGCGCAGTACACGGATGTGCGGTGTGCAAAGGCGATGAAGTGCGTTCATTTGTCGAAGATGTTGGCCGCCACAACGCAGTGGATACGCTTGCCGGTGAAATGTGGCTAAACCAAGAATCAGGCGCGGATAAGATTTTCTACACCACAGGCCGTCTCACTTCAGAAATGGTGATCAAAGTGGCTCAAATGGGTATCCCCGTTTTGCTCTCTCGCTCTGGTGTCACGCAGATGGGTTTAGATTTAGCACGTCAATTTGGTATTACCACTATCGCTCGAGCAAAAGGCTTACGCTTTCAAGTCTTTACCGGCGGTGAAAACATCATTTTTGATGTCAAAGGCCAAGAGAGTTAAATCGCCTTACTTGCAAAACGCCTCCCATGCGCTAATAGTTGAATATTCCCTGCAATAAATTTGAAACATTAATGAAACAAAAGCAGAGATAGGTTAACTACGTCACTGGCTAAATGGGAGGTATCCATGTCCGGATCACCTGTTCAAAAACGTTTTTTCTTTTCATTCTCTATTCGAGCCAAGCTTTTACTCATCAACCTGACATTGCTGTTAGGCGTTGCTGCCTACGCGATTTATGAGAACAACAGCGCAAAGCATTTATCCTCTTTGGAGCACGCCTCAACAGAAAACTTAAGCAGCTCCCTTGATTTATTGATGCTTCGCCGACACGAGAAAGACTATTTGGCACGTCGCAGCGAAAAATACCTGACGAGTTTCGACAATACCTATTCTCAACTGCAACAGCGCATTGAGCACTTATCAGACGTTCTTGCCAGTGAGTCGATTGCCATTGATAGCCAACGTCAGCAAATTGTCTCCACCCTATCTCAGTATCAAACTCAGTTTCATCAATTGGCGAATCATTTAGCAAGTATTGACGCGCTGCAAAGTGAGCTATTTGCAGCCCGCAGCGTGCTCAAAACCAATGTACTTAGCGCCAATGATGGAGAGCTTACCGCGCAGTTCTTGCGGTTACTTGACCATGACTTCACTTTTGTCACCGAACCGACACAAGAATACAGCTCCGCACTTCTCGAAGGGCTTAGCCAGTTTTCCAAGTTTGATACGCGCCTGTCTCCCGCTTTTACTCATTATTCTGACACCTTAACTCGATACGTTAGCGCGATAGAAACGCTTGGTCTGAGCGAAAACGAAGGCCTAAAAGGCGCGTTGCGTAGCAATGTGCACAAAACTGAACAGGCGATTGCCGATCTACAAACCACCATCAAACAGAGTGTTGAGCAAAGTGCAACCGATATTCGCCGTCGCTTACAGTGGATGGGCGTGGCGATCGTCGTGCTGTTGTCGTCCCTGCTCTATGTCATTGGCCGTAGCATTCTGTCGAGAATCAAAGCCATTAACCTCTTGATGGACGACATCGCAAATGGTAGCGGAGATTTGACGGTACGAATGAATGCCAAAGGCAGTGATGAGCTTGCGCAGTTATCCCGTTCATTCGATCTCTTTATCAGCCACCTGCATGACAACATCAAAGAACTGGCCTCTGTGATGAGCGTTCTCGGTGAGAGCTCCTGCAGCTCAGAGCAAGCAGCGCAAAAGAGCATGGAGAACGCGCAACAACAAAAATTGGAATCCGAATCGGTTGCGACCGCTGTGAATGAACTGGTGATGACCACTAATGAGATCACGGCCAATATTGAATCGGCTGCGCAAAATGCACAACGCGTGAATACCGAAGCCGATAAGGCACTGCAACTGACCCATGCGACAGGTAAGCGAATCGATACGTTGGCGATCAGTATCGAAGAATCACAGGCACAGATCCAAGCACTTGAATCACAAAGCCGCGAAATCAATGCCGTTGTCTCTGCCATTCAAAGCATTGCTGAGCAAACCAACCTGTTAGCATTAAATGCCGCCATCGAAGCGGCGCGCGCCGGAGAAAGTGGCCGAGGGTTTGCTGTGGTCGCTGATGAAGTTCGTCAGCTCTCTCGCCTAACCAATGATTCCACCTTGCAAATTGAATCCACCGTACAAGCCCTGACGAAAGGCATCACTCAAACGGTCAACAAAATGGCAGAGAGTGTCGATCAAGCTCGGACGACGAATGTGGATACGCGCCACGTGGTCGAAGCAATTGAAGGTATCAGCACGCAAATCACCGAGATGTTTGATATGAACACGCAGATTGCGACGGCGTCAGAAGAGCAATCAATGGTATCAGCAGAAATTGACCGTAATATTACCCAAATTGCACAGCTTGCGGGGGATACCTACGAGATCGTCTCTGGCTCTGTACGATGCAGCGAACAAGTGTCCGATGTTAGCCACAAGCTGGAAAACATCGTTGCCCAATTTAAGTATTGAACGCCCTAACCTACTTGCCCCCATCGATTGAGTGAAGATAGGTAGCGGCAAAAGCAAAAGAGCCTCACTGAGGCTCTTTGTTGATCTTTTTAGGCATACAGCGCGAAAGAGATTAGCTTTCTACACCGCGTGATTTTAGGTACTCAGAGTAAGTGCCTTTGAAGTCGTTGATTTTGCCATCACGGATTTCAATGATGCGAGTTGCCAGTGAGTCTACAAACACACGATCGTGCGAGACGAAGAACAATGTGCCTTTGTATTGCTCAAGCGCGTTGTTTAACGATTCGATCGATTCCATGTCCATGTGGTTGGTTGGTTCATCCATAAGCAGCATGTTTGGTTTGTGCATCATAAGTTTACCAAGCAGCATACGACCTTGCTCACCACCCGATAGCACTTTCACCGACTTCTTGATGTCGTCTTGACCAAAGAGCATACGCCCTAGGAAACCACGAACCACTTGCTCGTCGTCGCCCTCTTGACGCCATTGGCCCATCCACTCCATTAGGTTTAGGTCTTCTGCAAATTCGTGTGCATGATCTTGCGCGTAGTAGCCGATGTTGGCGTTTTCAGACCATTTGAACTCACCAGTGCGTGGTTCTAGTACACCAGCCAGTGTGTTTAGTAGGGTTGTTTTACCCACACCGTTCTCACCGATGATCGCAACACGCTCACCCACTTCAAAAATGGCGTTGAAGTCTGAGAATAGGTCATCGTCAAAACCTTGGCTTAAGTTTTCAACAATCAAAGCGTTACGGAACAGCTCTTTTGACTGTTCGAAACGAATGAATGGGTTTTGACGGCTAGATGCTTTTACTTCATCCAGTTTGATCTTGTCGATTTGCTTCGCACGCGATGTGGCTTGTTTTGCTTTCGATGCGTTTGCAGAGAAGCGCGCTACGAAGGTTTGTAGCTCAGCAATCTGTGCTTTCTTCTTCGCGTTATCGCTTAGTAGACGTTCACGTGCTTGTGACGCCGCTGTCATGTACTCGTCGTAATTACCTGGGTAAACACGCAGCTCACCGTAATCCAAATCCGCCATGTGGGTACACACAGAGTTTAGGAAGTGACGGTCGTGCGAGATGATGATCATGGTGCAGTTACGCGCATTTAGCGTCTCTTCCAACCAACGGATTGTATCCATATCCAAGTTGTTGGTTGGTTCGTCAAGCAGCATGATGTCTGGGTCGGCGAATAGAATCTGTGCTAGAAGCACACGCAGTTTCCAACCTGGTGCTACGCTGCTCATTAGGCCGTAATGTTGTTCCATTGGAATACCCACAGCAAGAAGAAGCTCACCCGCTTTCGCTTCTGCCATGTAGCCATCCATTTCCGCAAACTCGACTTCAAGATCCGCAACACGCATGCCATCTTCTTCGCTCATTTCTGGCAGCGAGTAAATGCGATCACGCTCTTGCTTTACTTTCCACAGTTCTTTGTGACCCATGATAACGGTGTCGATAACCGTGAACTCTTCGTAAGCAAACTGATCCTGATTCAGTTTTGCAACGCGTTCATTTGGGTCGTAGCTGACGTTACCACTCGTCGGTTCAAGTTCACCACTGAGGATTTTCATAAAGGTTGATTTACCACAACCATTAGCCCCAATTAGACCATAGCGATTGCCTTCGCCAAATTTAACTGAGATGTTTTCAAACAGTGGCTTAGCGCCAAATTGTTGAGTGATATTCGCTGTAGAAATCAAAGCTTTTACCTTAGTGAGTCAGTAACAAATAGAAAAAACTGCGCAACGTTACTTGTTCACGCCTCAGAGTGCAAGCTTTGATTTTTATGACTGAAATCACAAAACATTGACATTTGAAACGTGAATATGGATAAAGTTTCACAGCAAATTTCTATTTGTCTGAATTATGAACAGTTTTTGAGACTACAATCTTTTCGTTATGTCTAAATAATACGACCCACTTATGCAAAAATTATTACGTCTATTCGTTTGTTTTACTCTGGTGTTTGCGCCAGCAACGTTTGCCCAATGGCAATATGCAGCACAGACGCCAGCTCAGGTTAGTGCGCAGGCATTGAGTATCGAAAGTGACTTAAGTGCCCTGCCCGATCCTCTTTTTATGGGGCCCAAGGAACACATTAAGGTCAATCAGTTGCTCTCCGCTGTGCTCGAATTACAAAAAACGGAGGGCGATGCTTTTAAAGCAGCGTTAGCCCAGTATCGTAAGGCCCCTACTGCGCCACAATGGTTGTTGGTCGAGAATCAATATCTCACGCTAAACAGCCTTGGCAGTAGTAAAGCGCGCTTACTCCAGCTTACGGATTCGGCTAGTAGAGAGCAGCTTACCGGCTTTGGCCCTTATGGTGTGACTCAGTTTCGCCAAGAGCTTGCGCTGACCAAACTTAACATTGAGTACCTGGTCCATTTCCAGCTACGCAGTTTCCGTGCTCTGATTAAGAACACGTTTATTTCACCTGTACCGGTGATCTGGACGGGGTTAAAAGTGTTTGCAGTTTACTTACTTTTGGTTTGGTGGATGGCCAATAGTAAACGCATCATTACACTCTTTCGCGAAAGCCAACTTGAAACCAATACGGCACCACCATTATGGGTTAAGTTTATTTGGTACATAAGCCGTGCCAATAAAGCCATAGCTTGGTTGATAGCGATTACCGTGTCGCTGCGTATTCTCGCCTCGCTGCCAAGCTTGCAGCATTTGGTTTATTTGGAGATTTTCACATGGTGGATATTGGGCGGCTCCATTGCCATTAGTTTTATTCTTGAGTTTGCTTATCGTAATAGTCGCAGCTCGAACAAAAAGGTGGTCGCACTGCGTCTATCTACCATTCGACGCTATGTATGGAGTGCGATTGTTGCTGGAGTGATTCTGCAAATTTCAGTGCGCACGTTAGGTAGAGGAACGATTTACTACTGGATCTACAGTGCACTCTATTTTTGGTTTGTGTTGGTCACCATCTCTGTTCTGCGCTTATGGCGTGCGACCGTGTTTGACGTGGTCGATCGGCTTTCCGAACGACCTGTTTGGGTCCAGTGGGCAGTTAAACAGAAAGATGCGCTGATCCTTAGCATTCCTGCCACGGCCATTGCGGCAGTGTGGATCATCGCTCATCACTTCAAACTACGAATCATTGGAGTGTTGTCTAACTACACCATGTTTAGCCAAGCGCTCGCCTATTTATTCCGGATAGAGGTCGCAAAACAGACCAGTAATCGTGATGGCAACGATGCTCTGGTGCGGATCCGAGGCGACGCGGCGTTTCAGTATGTCTTGCCGCCACAGCAAGACAGCGAGTGGATTGACTACGCCAGTGACGAGATTCAAAACCTCTCTCGTTATTTGTTGACCGATAGCCCAGCGATTTGTGTGTTGTCAGGTGAGCGTGGTGTAGGGACCACATCGGTGTTGAAGAAAATTCTTGGCAAAGTGAAAAATGCCACGCCTCTTTACCTCAATTGTCCTTACGACGGTTATCCAGAGCTGTTGAAACAGTTGGCAACAGGATTAGGCTTGTCAGAAGAGTCGACAGAAGTGCAAATTTTAGCGCTCTTGCGTAAAAGTGAAACGCCGTATCTCATCGCAGTTGATAACGCACAGCGCTTGGTGAAGCCGATGGTTGGTGGTTTAGCTGGATTAATGAAACTGACGAACCTGCTACGCCGCTCTAAACAAAATCACCGTGTGGTGATGGCGATTGAAAAAGCGAGCTGGCGTTTTGTCGATCGCGCTCGTGGCGAGCGACTGCTGTTTGACTGGGTCTCCTTTTTGCCTCGTTGGAATGAAAAGCAGATCTCTGCCTTACTCGATAGCCGCGTGAATCAGGATATTGAAAATCCGCTGAGCTTTGATGGCCTTGTGGTACCTAAGCAGTGGGATCAAGAAGAGACTTCAGAGGAAGAAAGAGCCAAGCAAGGCTTCTACCGAATTTTATGGCATTACTCCGATGGTAACCCAACCGTTGCGCTGCGATTCTTCCGTTTGTCGTTAAGACGCAATAAAGAGTCTGAAAGCGTCGTGGTACGCTTGTTCCATGCACCGGAATCCAAGGAGCTGGAGCAGATGCCGAAACCGATGCTGGCGGTGTTACGTTCGATTGTACAACTTGAAGTGGCCTCTCCCGAAGAGCTCTCTGAGTGTACTCAGCTCAGTATCGCTGAAGTGATTGGCACACTGCGTTTCTTTGAAAGCCGCGGTTTTATTGCCTGGAATGAGGATAAAGCTCGCGTCTCGGACCATTGGTTCCGCTACATTACCAACGTTCTCGATCGTCAACATTTGCTGGTGAAGTAATATGAATAAGAAACTCTACGCGCTATTCGCCGCGACATTAATCTCGGCACCGGCTTTCGCAACGGAAGAAATCGCCAATATGGAAAACATCCAGCAGTTTGCCAGCTTGATCCGCTGGAGCGGTGTGTTCTTCTCTGTGATTATCATCGCCGTTACATGGTTGCTGTTGAAGTTCATGAGCTCGATGGTAGAGAGCATTGGCGGCCAGTTTGCGCAGTATCGAATGCTGTTGCAGAAAACCCAATCGTTCCTGCAGTTCTTCATCTACTTAACCGCTGGCCTAGTGGTGTTTATGATGAGCTTTCGTATCAATGACCACATATTGGCATTGATTGGTGGTACGTTGGCGGTGTCGGTTGGTTTCGCGTTAAAAGACTTAGCCGCGTCTTTTATTGCCGGATTGACAGTGATGATTGATCGCCCATTTCAAGTGGGTGACCGCGTCACGTTCGAAGGTAATTATGGTGACATCATCGCGATTGGCCTTCGTTCTGTGCGCATGAGAACACTCACCGATGACATCATCACCATTCCAAACAACAAATTTCTCAATGAAGTGACGGTCAGCGGAAACTATGGCGCACTCGACATGCAGGTGGTGATCCCCTTCTATGTCGGTATGGATGAAGATATTGTGCTTGCGCGTGAGTTGATTCAGGAAGCGGCTTCGTCTAGCCGTTACATCCATCTACCGAAACCAGTGGTGGTGCTGGTGAAGCAGACGATCACGGACAACTATTTGGCTATCCAGTTAACCTGCAAAGCCTACGTGGTGGATACTGCGTATGAAAAACTGTTTGAATCCGACATTACTTTGCGTGTCATGAAAGAGTTTAAGAAACACGGCATCAAACCACCGAGAATTGCATTCAGCGGCCAATAAGCAGTGCATCAATAGACCACTCAAACAAAAAGCTCTGTCGCATCGACAGAGCTTTTCTTTATGCCGATCCATATCGCTACTGAATCAGTAAGGTGTCACGCAGTTTGGCTTCATTTTTTCTCGGGAGGTAAACACTAAACGTGCTGCCAATCCCCAGTTGTGAACGCACTTTGATCTCCCCACCGGATTGGCTAAGCAAACTCTGGCTAACAGAAAGACCAAGGCCAGTTCCATCACGTTTAGTGGTGTAAAACGGGTCAAATATTCGGCTCAGTTTTTCGGGTTTGATGCCGCAACCTTGATCTTCAATGTGGATGACCGCGCCCACGCTTTCCCCATCTTCCAACCAATCTTCACTGGTGATGGTCAATCGGCCCTCGCCGTTCATTGCATGGATGGCATTCATTTGTAAGTTAACCAAAATCTGCAACAGTTGATGGCGATTCACTTCAACCGATGTATGCGCATTGAGCTCAGTGACGAACTCGATGGTGCGTTTTTTAGAGCCGGTTTTCACCAACGTAATGCTCTCTTCGATGATCGGATTGACGTGTTGCCAGATGATTTCATCCTGCACCCCGCCCTGTCGGCTGTATTGCAGCAAACTTCGCGTGATGTTTCGAATACGGTCAATCTGCGCCATCACCGTTTCTATCTCCTCCTCTACGCGTGTGGCATCCTCACCGAGTTCAAAACGAATCAACTCGACGTTGCCCAGTATCACGGCGGTTGGGTTGTTAATCTCATGGGCGATACCAGCGGTTAACTCGCCTAAGGCCGCTAGCTTTTCATTGACGATCAGTTTGTCGCGCGTTTGATTGAGTAATCGAATGTGGTGTTCGAGCTGCTCGGTTTTCTCATTAAGGCTGGCTGTGCGTTCCAACACTTTTTGCTCCAGTTCATTGGCCGCTTGTTTGATCTGCTCTTCACGTGTTTTGAGCAGATCGAGCATGTTGTCGAACTGTTTGGCCAATTGCGCCAGCTCGTGGTTTTCATCTAACCCCAACGCACCAATCCGCTTGTCTTTGCCCAGTTGCACCAATTTTACCACTTTATGAATGCGTTCAATTGGACGGAAAAGATCTCGAGAGCCTCGGTAAACCAAAAGGCCGGAGACCACCAGCAAGGTCAAAGTGATAACGCTGATTTCCACTATGTTGGTGAGGTACGCTTTAACAAATGGCCACATCAGATAGCCGGTATAAAGCATACCGATGGTGTTGTTGTATTGGTCGCGAATGGGTTGATAGGCGGTGATATACCAAGCGTCATACACAAAAGCACGATTCACCCATTGCTTGCCCTCGATGAGAACCGATCTATTTACTTCGCTCGACACTCGTGTACCGATCGCACGGCCAATCTGATCTTCGCTGTCTAGCGGCACATTGGTGCTGACGCGGAGATCTTCCATGAACAGCGTCACGGTGCCGATCGGTCTGAGAGAATCCTCATCTCCGATGTAAATCAAATCTCGGATTTGGTCGACGAGCACGGTGCTGTTGTTAAGCAGTAGCCCACCATCTAGAAAACCAATCAAATCATTACTTTGGTTAAACACTGGAATCACAGTTCGACTGATGAGGCCGCGCGTTTCAATTTTGCCCGTTTTCAAAATCGGCACTTCAGCGCGTTTGGCCAAGTCTGGATCAAGGCGTTGTAACTCCGTTTCGCTCAACACATCAAAAAAGGACTCTCGTTTGGTTAAATCGAGAAAACGAAACTTTTCCTCTATGGTGTCGACACGATGAAAAGCGAGAAAATCGAGCTGATATTGCTTTTTCTGTTTGTGTACCCATTGCTGAAGATCGTCTTGATCCATTGGCTGATTGATACGAGTACGAAACTGATAGCTTTCAGCGAAGGCTTTAACGTAATTAGCCTGCTTCTGTTGCAATAGAGTTATGCTGTTATTGGCGACTCCAAGGCGTTCAGAAACATCAATCAGTGCACTGCTCCAAGTGTAATGAATCGACCAATAGACAGAGATCCCAATCAATGCAATCAAGGTGAGGAAAATCGGCGCAGAGGTTAGAAACAGCAACCGATAGCGCACCATACTTTTAAAGCGATAGCGCCAAGTTGACCAAAGTGTTTGATCACTCTGCATAATCTGTTTCCTCGGTTTCCCACTCTTTGTATTTGCGCTCTAACGTTTTGCGTGCCACTCCAAGATCGCGTGATGCCGCCGATTTATTGCCATCGTAATAATTCACCACTTGTTGGATATGGGCTTTCTCTACATCTCTCAGAGTCCAATTATTAGGATAGCCAGCACCCGAGTACTCAGGTTTGCCTTCTTTAAATGTTGGCACTTCAGCGCTGTGAGAAACGGTGATCGAAACGTTTGGCAGGTTCATAGAGCCATTCAGTTCGCGCCAGTAATGCGCTGGTGGTTTGCCAAGGAGAATACAGCGTTCAATCAGATTGCGTAGCTCACGTACGTTACCTGGCCAGGCGTAATCATGCATGGCTTCGATGTCTTCATGCGCCCATTGCGGGGCAGACATTGCAAGCTCACTTGAGAGCTGTTTTGTGAAAAATGGTACCAGCTCTTGCAAATCAGCCTTTCTTTCTCGCAGCGGCGGTACTTCAATTTTCAGTACGTTGAGTCGGTAATAGAGATCTTTACGAAAACGCCCTTTTTCGACTTCTTGCTGTAAATCGCGATTGGTTGCCGCGACCACGCGGACATCGACGGGAATTTCTTTTTCACTGCCAACAGGACGGATACTACGCTGCTCTAACACTCGCAACAAAGACGATTGCATCGCCAGTGGCATCTCACCTATCTCATCGAGAAATAATGTGCCGCCGATGGCCACGCGGAAAAGCCCTTCACGCGCTTTTTTCGCCCCAGTAAACGCCCCAGATGTGTGACCAAACAGTTCACTTTCCAGCAGTTCTGGCGCAATCGCACCACAGTTTAGTGGCACAAAAGGACCGGTTCTGCCGCTGGCCAAGTGAACACCGCGAGCCACCAGTTCTTTACCCGTGCCAGACTCCCCTTCAATCAGCACACACGCTTTTGATGGGGCAAATTGTGTGACCATGTGCTTTAGCTGGCGAGTTTTGTCGGAGTTCCCGACCATTTCAGAGATATGATTGCGTTGATAATCGCGTTTGAGCGCATATTGCATGCGTGCGTTGAGGCGACGATCCATGCAGCGCTTTACCGCTTGCAGCATCTGCTCGAGATTAAACGGCTTAAGAATAAAATCTGTTGCGCCCAGTTTTAGCGCGGTAATGGCGGTTTCGAGATCGGCATATCCGGTCATAAAGATGACATCGGCTTTTCGCTCGGGATCATTAAACGCTTCTTCCCATTCGATCCCTGAACGACCGGGCAAATTGATGTCGAGCACAATCAGGTCGTAATGGTTGGTCACTCTGAGTTTTTCAGCCTGTTCGATACTGCCTGCTGCATCCACTTTTGAAAACCACTTACCCAACGCTTTTTTCAAAATGGCCTGCATGCCGACTTCATCATCGACAACTAACACGGAAAACGCTTGGTATTGGGATACGGAGTTGGGGTCCAATTGAATAGACATACTTTCCTCGAGACAGAATGACGTATAGGACATAGTGTACCAACGAATCATTTAATCTCCTTATAAAATGTGCGACATTTTGTCTCACATCAAACTATTCGATGTTTAACTGCATGATATAAGGCTTATTTTCTCAATTTAGTACTGGTGTTTTGTTGGCATCTTGTTTGCAATAGGACCATCTGCAATTGCAAACTGGCATTAAACCACGCTGGCCGATGAAGTTTGACCGAGTGGTGACGCGGTTTGTGTAACTGCAATGGCCTATTTGCCCAAGAATGATTTGAAGGAATAAAAATACAATGAACAAAGTAGCTCTTACTTTGGCGGCAACGTCGATTACGCTGGTGAGTTTCTCCTCTTTCTCTGCCGATGATGTTCACCGTGTGCGTTTAGCAACCACAACCAGTACTTATCACTCTGGCCTGCTTGATTACCTACTGCCTGAATTCGAAAAAGACACCGGTTATAAAGTGGATGTGCTGGCCGCAGGAACGGGTAAGTCACTGAAAATGGGTGAAAATGGCGATGTGGATTTAGTGATGACGCATGCTCCGAAAGCCGAAGCGACCTTTGTCGAAAAAGGCTACGGCGTGCTACCTCGCAAGCTCATGTACAACGACTTTATCGTCGTGGGACCAAAAGCAGATCCAGCGAAAGTTGCTCAAGACAGCAGCGTGCTTGAGGTGTTTAAAGCCATCGCGAATAACAATGCCACCTTTATCTCACGTGGTGATGATTCGGGTACGCATAAGAAAGAACTGGGCATTTGGGCACAAACCAAGATGGAACCCAACTTCGGCGGTTATCGCTCTGTTGGTCAAGGTATGGGTCCAACACTGAACATGGCGTCAGAAATGCAAGGTTACACGTTAACAGATCGTGGTACTTGGCTGGCGTACAACAACAAGTTGGATCTTGCCGTACTGTTCGAAGGTGATCAAAAACTCTTCAACCCGTACCAGGTAATTTTGGTCAACCCAGAACGTTACCCGAGCATCAATTATCAGGGCGCCAAAGTATTCAGTGACTGGTTGGTCAATCCTCGTGGTCAAGAGCTGATCAACAGCTTCCGCTTAAATGGCAAGCAACTGTTTGTGGCAAATGCAGATCAGAAGTAGTCATCAATGAGCCTTTGGCAAACAACACAAGAGGCTTTTGCCTTACTGTTTAGCTTAGACAAAGAACTATGGGAGATCGTTGCGGTCTCCTTTAGCGTTTCTCTTACCGCCATATTGTTGGTGCTTTTGCCTGCGACTTTTTTGTCTTTTCTCCTCGCCTACACCAATTTTCGCGGCAAGTGGCTGCTGGTTTCCTTTGTCAATACGCTGCAATCGGTACCCACGGTGGTGATTGGTTTGCTGCTTTACATGTTCCTCTCACGATCCGGTCCGCTCGGTGATTGGCAAATGCTGTTTACTCAAAAAGCGATGATCCTCGGGCAAATGCTAATTTGTTTTCCTGTGCTGGTTTCGATGATGTATGGCGCGTTGCAATCGAGCGATCGCCGCGCGTTAGAAACCGCATTAACCCTTGGAGTGTCTCTGCCAAGACTAAGTGCGACGATGATTTGGGAAACCCGTTTTCCTCTTATGGCGGCCACCATTACCGGTTTTTCTCGAATTGTGACCGAAGTGGGTTGTTCGATGATGGTGGGTGGGAACATTATGGGCTTGACGCGAAACATCCCGACCGCGATTTCGATGGAGAGCCACAAGGGCGCCTTTGCTCAAGGGGTTGCGCTTGGTATTGTGCTGCTCACCTTGGCACTCGTGTTGAACTTTTTGCTGTCGAGTATGCGTGGCAAAGGCTATTTGCGAACTTAGGAAGTGATATGACGATTAAAATTACCGCTCGAGATCTTTCCATGCGCTTTAAAGAGCGAGTGCTGTTTCACATTCCTCAACTTCAAATCGGCCCGAACGATGCTATTTACCTCAAAGGGGACAATGGTGTAGGCAAAACGACCTTGTTGAAGATCTTGGCTGGTTTGGTGCATCCGACGAGCGGTAAAGTGTGTGCGCAAAATAATGGCTGGCTGCGCCGCTGGTTTCCTTCACTTGGCCGTCGTGATGTTGTTTATCTTCATCAGTCCCCTTACCTCTTTGATGGCACCGTCTATGAAAATGTCCTTTACGGCATCAAATATGATGGTGGCAGCACAAAGGAGAAACGAGCGGAAGTGATTCACGCGCTGCGTATGGTAGGCTTAGAAACCTTAGCCGATGAGCATGTGTCAGTGCTGTCTGGTGGAGAGCGTCAACGGGTGGCAATGGCCAGAGCGTGGATCCTAAAACCTTCAATCTTGCTGATGGATGAACCCAGCGCGTCGGTTGATCAAGAGTCGATCGAACGTTTAGTGGTGTTAGCGCAAGATTTATTAGCGAGGGGTTCCAGCATTGTGGTCACGAGCCATCAAACCAACGCGCTTACCGATTTGTGTAAAAAACAGTGGTGGATCAAAAACAATACTCTGGTAGAGTCGCCACTCTTGTATGTCATTACAAAAGAGTTATCCCAAGAGAATACCTATGCTACAACCAACACTCACTAGTTGGGTTATTTTAGCTGGCGGCCAAGCTAGCCGAATGGGCGGTAAAGACAAAGGCTTAATTGCCTTAAATAATAAGCCGTTGATTGAGTACGTCATTGAGCGGCTAACGCCGCAAACTCCAAACATTCTGATCAATGCCAACCGCAATCAGGATGATTACCAACAATATGGTCCCGTGTTTGGCGATCATTTTCAAAATTTCCCAGGTCCTATGGGCGGCATTCATGCCGGATTGATGCACGCGAATACCGATTGGGTTGGGTTTGTCCCTTGTGATTGCCCCCGCATCAATGAAGACTTGGTGGAGCGTTTTTGTCGTGCGGTGACGGATGAAACCGACATTTTGGTTGCCCATGATGGCGATCATCAGCAACCTGTCTTTACCCTGTATCACAAACGCGTCTTGCCTAAACTGACGGCATTTTTAGAACGTGGTGACCGTAAAATCATCCTACTCTACAAAGAGTGTCATACACAGTATGTGGATTTTAGTGATTCTCCAGACTGCTTCGTCAACCTCAATACGCCTGAAGAACTCACCCAATTTGGACAACTAGAATCATGAGAAACACCATCACTTTGCCTTTACTTGGCTTTGCTGCTTATTCAGGAACAGGAAAAACCACCCTATTGGAAGCCTTGTTGCCCAAGTTGACCGAAGCCGGTCTGCGAATTGGGTTACTGAAACACGCTCATCATGATTTTGACGTGGATAAACCAGGTAAAGACAGCTATCGCTTACGTAAAGCGGGGGCCTCACAAATGCTGATTGCTTCTAGAAATCGTTTTGCCTTGATGACAGAAACCCCTGAAGCGGAATCAGAATTTGATTACCTGCTTAGTCGCTTCGACCAGCAAACCATCGACGTCATTTTGGTCGAAGGCTGCAAGAACATCGCGTTTCCCAAAATCGAATTGCATCGTGAAGACGTCGGAAAACCGTGGTTGTACCCTAATGATGAAAACATTATCGCCATCGCTTCAGACAGTGGCCCGTTAGAAAGCGCGCTCCCTCAACTCAACATCAATGATTTGGATGCGATTTGCCAATTTGTCCTCGATTACGTTCATCAACATCAGCACGTTGCCACGCAAAATGCGCCCGCTGCCTGCTGTGATACGCTTTCTCCGGCGTTTCTTTCTGTGGCCCAAGGGCAAGAGAAAATTCTCTCCCTCGTCTCTACTTTGAGTGATATTGAGTCATGCCCGATACAACACGCTTACGGGCGCGTGCTGGCTCACGACGTGATTTCTCCAGTGAATGTGCCGCAATACACCAACTCAGCGATGGATGGATACGCGGTTCGAGGTGATGACTTACAGCGAGAAAGTTACCAGATCGTGGCTGAAGTGCTGGCCGGTTACCACTACGAACATCCGTTAGAATTGGGTCAAGCGGTCAAAATCATGACCGGTGCGCCAACGCCCATCAACGGAGATACAGTGGTGATGCGTGAACAAGCGCAGCAAGATGGTGACAGGGTCACCTTTAATGGTGCCAATATCAAAGCCGGACAAAACGTACGCCAAGCGGGTGAAGACTTAACCATTGGCAGTAGCGTGTTTACCGCGGGGACTCGCTTCGCCTCGCCTGAGATGGGCATGATGGCTTCTCTTGGTTTCGCACAAGCCAATGTATTACGTAAATTGAAAGTAGCGGTCTTCTCCACCGGCGACGAAGTTCAGGCGCCTGGGACAGAACAAAAAGCGAACTCTATCTACGATTCAAATCGTTTTACCATTATGGGCATGCTTGAGAAGCTCGGCTGCGACATCTTGGATTTCGGCATTCTAGAAGATAACGAGCAATCGATGATTGATGCACTGGAAAGCGCCGCGCAACAAGCGGATGTGGTCATCACTTCTGGTGGTGTCTCCGTTGGCGATGCAGACTACATCAAACTGGCTCTCGACAAGCTCGGACAAATTGATTTCTGGCGCATCAATATGCGTCCTGGGCGCCCATTGGCATTCGGTCAGATCAATGAAAAGCCATTTTTTGGCCTTCCGGGCAACCCTGTTGCCGTGATGGTGTCATTCATCAACTTTGTTGAGCCTGCTGTGCGTAAAATGCAAGGCGAGCTAGGCTGGAAGCCATTGAAAGTCAGTGCGATTGCCAAAGAAGATTTGCGTTCTCGCCAAGGCCGCACAGAGTTTAGCCGCGGTATCTATGAATTGGATGAAACTGGCCGTCTAACCGTTCGCACAACTGGGAAACAAGGCTCTGGCATTTTGCGTTCGATGAGTGAAGCCAACTGCTTGATTGAAATTTCTCCCGCGGTTGATAGCGTAAAAACGGGAGAAAGCGTGACAATTATTCCACTTCAAGGCAGAATCTAGCCCTGTTGTTGTTAGAAACAGATACAAGGTCAGCGCGTCTGACCTTTTATTTTGAGAGATTTCATGATTCGTACCATTATTTACACCTATAAGGGTGTTGAAAAAACTTTGCCATTTTCTTACGAAAAACACCGTAATATTCATGAAGCGGTTGCAGAAGCGGAAGGAATTGATATTCGCGACTATCTGAAAATGGAACAGCAAATTGAAGCGATTTCTGATACGAAAGCCGTGCGCAACTACCGCGATAATCACTTTAAAAAGCTTGGCTTTGGCGTGATCACGATGAAACAGAAAGAAAACCTAGGCGTAGGTAAGAAGAATAAGTAATTCGCTTCTGCTTCGAATTTCCCGTGATGGAATGGGTCTAAAAGAAAAGGCTTGCATGATTGCAAGCCTTTTTCATCAATGGGTTTTGCAGCAAATTAGCCTTTGATGTTCAAGAATGCTGCACCACGTACACCGCCTGAATCGCCGTGTTTTGCTTTGATGATCTTCGGACACTTAGCGACAGAAAGCAGATACTTAGGCACACGTTTTGGCATCTCTTCATAAATCAGTTCAAAGTTCGACAAGCCACCACCGAGAGCAACAACGTGTGGGTCATTCGCGGTGAAGATGTTACCAAAACAGATCGCAAGAAGTTCCATAAAACGCTCGACATGCTCTACGGCTTTCTCATCGCCCGCGGCGTTGGCCTTGATGATGTCGATGGCTTTCTTCTCTTCACCGTAGTAATGCGCGTAAAGCAGTTCAAAACCACGGCCAGAAAGATAACTGTCTAGACAGCCTTTTTTACCACAGCCACAACCTAGCAGCGGCGCGTTGTCGCCTAAATGGAACCACGCATCCAATGGCAAGCGCATGTGACCAAGCTCACCAGCAACGTTATTGCGACCTGAGAAGACTTTGCCTTCGTAGATCAAACCGCCACCAAAGCCCGTACCTAAGATCAACCCCATCACTGATGGCGCGTCTTGCAATTCTTCATCCCATGCTTCAGAGAGTGCAAAACAGTTCGCATCGTTTTCAATTTTTACGCTACGACCAATTTTGGCTTCCAGATCCGCACGTAACGGCTTACCTTTTGCCGCGGGTACGTTAACCGTCAGTACCGTTGCATCATCAGCATCTTCCATGCCTGGTAAACCAAGGCCAATTTTGCCTTCACAAGCAAACTCTTGGTCGTATTTTGCGACAAGACCTGCGATGGTTTCTAACAATAACGGATAATCGTTGGTTGGTGTCGGAACACGTTCTGTTGCCACGCGCTCTAGTTTTTCGTTAAACGCACCAAATTCGATTTTAGTGCCACCAACATCAAAGCCGTAATACATGAATTTCTCTCCTGAAATTGCTGCATGGAGCCAAAAATGAGCCCCTAAAATAAGCATAAATTATGAAAACTTGCGCCATTATCCATATCTCTACGCCTGCAAACCGTGACATAGTCGGGATTTATCCGCTCATGACGTCTGTTTGCGCAAGTTGCCAGCAATCAAATAGCAAAGCTTAGAGTGAACTCTCGCTTTTGTAATGGGTGATGAAATGTTGCAAGGCCGGGCGAGAGACATCACCTTTTCCACGACTTTTGCTGAGCAGATAACTTTCTCTAAACGTTTGAAACCACGCTTGTAGGCAATCTGCAGCCTCTTGTTGACCAACTTGCTGCAAGACCAAGGATGCCACTTCCACTGTCGACAAATGCTGTTCATTCTCTGAGCGGCGCATGAGGTATTCTGAGACATGATCTGGAGAAACAGACAGTACAGGGAGAGACTGTAAAAATTCAGAACGTCGGAAGATTTTTCTCGCTTCACGCCAACTGCCATCGAGAAACACAAACAGCCATTTCGCTTTGTCACCATTCGCTGGGGTTTGCTGACTGACTTTGGCAATGTCAATCAGACGTGAAGCATCATCGACATAGTCTGCGGGAAAGACAATCACTGGTCGATAATTGGCATCATTAAGAAGTGCCAGCATTTGGGGATCTGGCTCGGTTCGATTCCATTGATAGACATGGGTTTCTTTTACCGTGTCAGCAATCAGACGCCCAGTATTACTCGGTTTAAACACTTCGTTGTCCGACACAATCAACATGCAGGCTACATCGGTCTCTATATCGGGTTGGAACTCGCACAGGCAATGCGTTTCAACCACTTGGCAATAGACACACCGCTTAATGTTGCATCCACGAGCGTGAAAAGGTTTTGTTGAGATTGACTGACGGTATTGATATAACCGATGAAAAGCGTGAATGCGCATGAAGAGTATCAAGTATAAAAATGGGTGCACGATTTTATCGGCAGTTCTCTTATACGACAAGCTCTCACTGACTTACCCTCTCCGTCACCCGAATCAATAACCAGGTAGGGAAATTCCATGAACCAAACCGCCATGACCGATCCGTCTCTTATCCGCATGGGATTTTTTATTGGAACCTTGCTGCTGTGTTTACTGTGGGAGAATAAACTGCCACGTAAACCATGGACAGTTTCACGTTCGTTTCGCTGGCTGAACAATCTCTCGCTTGTGCTGCTTAATAGTGTTTTAGTTGCGTTGTTGCTTCCAATCGTCGCATTCCAAGCGGCAATCTTGGCCCTGCAGCATCAATTTGGTCTTTTCCATCTGCTCGGTTTGAATGACATCGTCAATATCCTATTGTCGGTGCTGCTGTTGGATCTCATTATCTATTGTCAGCATTTGTTGTTTCATCGCGTAAAACCGCTGTGGCGATTACATCGAATGCATCACGCTGATTTGGATATTGATGTCACCACAGGAACTCGTTTTCATCCAATAGAGATTTTGCTCTCCATGGTGATCAAAATAACGTTTGTCAGCTTACTTGGTGTATCGCCTCTCGCGGTGGTGGTGTTTGAAATCATCCTCAACGTAAGTGCGATGTTTAATCACAGTAACGCCAAGCTGCCTTTGACCGTAGATCATTGGTTAAGAAAGTGGATTGTGACTCCAGATATGCACCGAGTGCATCACTCGACGGAGGTGAAAGAGACCCACTCCAATTTCGGTTTTTTTCTATCGGTATGGGACCGTTGTTTTCGCACCTATCGCGCACAACCTAAAGCGGGTCATGAAGGTGTTGTTATTGGCATTCCAGAGATTCGCAATCCTGATGAACAACGGCTGGATAAGATGCTCACCCAGCCGTTTAGAAACCATTTCTGAATCCACTAGAGAAGAGCGGTGGCACGTCACGTAAGTTGGTAGCTGTGCAGCATCTCTTGTTGTTTGGCAGCGATGTTCGATACTTGTTGTGAACTCTCCACCATCGCCTCCAGCTGCGCACGGGTTTGCTCACCTTGGTCAGAGATATGGGCAATTGCACGAGTCACATCGACGGTTGCTCTCTGCTGCTCTTGAGTGGCATGGGTAATTTGTTCAACTCTTGCTCGGATCTGTTGCACCACCCGTTCAATATCTGAGAACGCACATCGAACCTCACCGCTTGAAAGCAGCGCTTGTGACATCCCTTTACGCGAATCTTCAACCGCATGGCGACTCTTATCCGCCGCTAACGTCAGTTCATTGATCATTTCGCTAATATTCCTGGTTTGCTTTGAAGTATCGGAGGCAAGTTTTCGCACTTCATCAGCCACAACGGCAAAGCCTCTGCCCTGCTCGCCCGCTCTCGCAGCTTCAATCGCCGCATTCAAAGCAAGCAGATTGGTATTGGCTGCAATGCCACTGATCATGTCGACCATCTCGCGTATCGCATCCACCCGCTGATCAAGCTCACTCATCGCTTCTTCGTTAACATTGAGCGACAATCGCAGCGATTCCAATCGCGCTAAACTCTCTTCGACCACATCGACACCATGCGTTGTACTTTGCGCCGCTTCGTTTGCATCATAGCTTGATGCCGACGTCATTTGTGCGATGCTGTCGATAGAGGCTTCCAACTGCGCGACGGTAGTCGCAATGGTGGCTAGGGAGTCGTTTTGATTGGCTAAACTTACACTCGAGTGTTCAGCGGCGTAATGGCTGGTTTCTGCACTTTGATAGAGCGATTCACAATTGTTGGTCACGATACTCAGCGATGATCGTGTCGAGGCAATCACTTGATTGAGTTTCATGCTGATTTCTTTCAGCTCTCTTGGCCCAGCTGACACAATGTCATTTCGGTAGTCGTTATCGGCCATCGCGGACAAACCACCGAGTGTATTGCGTAAGCCGCTGTTGACCCATGCTCGGAAACGAATTCCAGCGACAACAATGACGATAGCGACGACTGCACTGCCAATGACAAGCAGTGAAATCAGTCGTTCGATCGTTTGGTGGACAATCTGTTCACTATCGTCGATGAGTGCCATTGAAGAGGCGGAAATCTCATTGAGCAAACTGAGCGTGTTATTAGACAACACGGTTGCCTTCTGGATATCGAACTGCTGGGCTTGTTGGCGTTCTACCCTAGTCATTACTAAAGAAAGCAAGCCATTTGGTTTGAAGCCATCCAGCACGATGTTATAGGGCGCACTAAGACTGCTAAACTCCATGACATCAGGGTGCCAATCTTTAAAGTCGTCAAACGCTAGTTCTATACCGGCGATGCGGTTTTTCATTTCTTGGTATTCTTTCTCTGCACCCGTCAGATCTTGTTGCATCAGCAACATCAAGAACGTACTTTCCATGGAACTTGCCCCTGCACTAAAGCGGTTAGAGGCATCTTGTGACTCAGGATTATCGATGGCGAGAAAAGAGCTGATACGTGTCATTTCAGGGCCAATCGAACTTAACCCGTAACGAAAGGTGGAGATGCTTTTATCAAGCTCCTCTTGTTCACTGATCGTCTTCACTTGAGACTTAATGACGCGATCACTAAGTTGTTGAAGGCGGTTAGCATTCTCAAGCAAGATGTTTTTTTCATCTTGAGTGACGACATGTTCAAATCGTTCACCCATTTCCGTCACTTGAGCGATCAACAAAGCGATGGTGTCATTCAGCTGCACAATCCTAGCTCGCGTCGCATCTAGTTCAGTGGCGCTTTTCAGTGTCGAGCTGTAATTGAGTAACTTTATTTGCTCGAGAATATTTTGGGTAAGTTTGGCATTATTGAGTGCTAAAGGGAGAGCTTGCTCTGATAAGGTATCAAACTGTACACCGATTTGATTGACACCACGGTAACTCGATGACGACAATGCAATAACAAACAGAAGGAAAGTAATGAACAAACCACTGATCATTTGGATCAGCGACAAAGAGTAGCGTTTATTGAAAGACATAGACAAACCAGCAAATCCATTCACAGAAATCAGTATGTGATTGGGGGTGAGTCTATGAGATGGCTGTGACGCTTACGTGACAAATATAAGACAGCGAGATGACAAGTGGCTCAATGTAACCGATTCATTATTATATCCATTTTTGCGTTGCTGAGTGGCTGTAGCCAAAGCCCTAAAGCCCCAGAAACATCAGCAGCACTTTGGGAACAAAACCGAGAGTTAAAAACCTTCTACGGCGAATGGTATGGCACGCCCTATCAGTTTGGTGGGAATACGAAAGAAGGGATTGATTGCTCTGCTTTTGTACAACAAGCGTTTCTCCACGCCTATCAACGAGCACTACCAAGGACGACATTGGCACAGTTTAATGCTTCCCAGCCAATACGTTGGGAAGAGAGGCAACAAGGCGATCTGCTGTTCTTCAAAACAACGAAATCCGATTATCACGTGGGGATCTATCTTAACCACCAGCAGTTCATGCATGCGTCAACTTCAAAAGGAGTCATCATATCGCGAACCGATAATCCATATTGGGCGAGTAAATTTTGGCAAATAAGAAGGGTTACAATGTAACCCTTCTTATGAATACTGCGGACTAAAAACAAATCAGCGAATATTGCGGCTTAGTCGTATTTTGCTACAGCGGTATCGAACAGATTTTTTACTAAAGCAATATACTCATCTAAAAAATTAATCTGCTCATTAGTGGCTTTTTTGAGCCATACCCCAGCCAGAACTTCTCCTAGATCTTCCGCTACTGAATCCGCTTCTTTTAACAGTTTGAAGCGAACGCTAGAATGCAGCTCTGGGTTCTGTTCAAAAATCGCCATGATGTTTGAGGCGATCATGTCTGTCACCACATCTTCAATGGTTTCTGTGCCCGTATCGCCAACGTCAGACGCGAATACATCAAGATTTAAGGCAAGGTGCTCAATAAGAGCTAAGTATCCATCGGTTTCAACAACCACTCTTTTTCTCCGTCTGAATGCTTACTTACTGTGTAAGCTTACATCTTTTTTCTCTCTGTTAATACTAAGCCATGTCGAGAAAATTTCATCCATTTAATCAATTATAATTGCCAGAATTTGACTATATGGCGGACTTTGCACCAAAAGCGAACAAAGATCACTCTTCATGAACGGTCGTTTGGTTCCTGCCGCCTTCTTTTGAGTGATATAACGCACTGTCTGCTGCTTTTAGCCACTCCGTATGAGAGGTAAATTTTGCATCAAATTCACAGACACCCAAACTGATGGTGTAATTAATCGCAAATTTTTCCACGCAAACAATTTCTTGTTCAATACGTTTTCGTAACCGCTCTGAAAAATAACGCGCCTGATCTGCGCTGGTATGAGGCAGCAAAACCGTAAACTCTTCGCCACCAAATCGACCACACAGATCACTGTTTCTCGCGGTTTTCTTCAGTAAAGACGCGGTCCTACGTATTACCTCATCACCGGCGTGATGCCCATAGGTGTCGTTGACTTTTTTAAAGTGGTCAATATCAAAAATGACCAAAGAACTCGGCGTGTCCAAGAACTGCATCCGAGAAAACTCTTCTTTGAGCGATTGCTCCCAAAAGGCGCGGTTAAACAGCCCTGTTAAGCCATCGCGACGGCTGATTTCAGATAAATGGTGATTGGTTTCTTTCAAATGCGTTTTACTGCGTGCAATTTCAGAGACATCATTGATTTGAATGGCGACATGACTAACGTCACCATACAGTGAGCGCAATGGTGTAATGACAATATCCTGATACATGTAGGTACTGCCATTGGAAACAGGTGAAAAGTTGTGAAACTTGAAAAGATAAGGGCGGTTTTCCCAACTCGAGAAAGAGCGAGTTTCCAATATTGCGGCGGTATTAACCTTAGTTTCTAACCAAGTGCGCGGTAAATCAGAAAAAAACTCAAAGAGATTCTTACCCAAGATTGTCTGAGACATAACGCCACTATAGGATTGCATAAAGCTGTTCCAAACGCAGACGTTGTAAGAGCGGTCAATCACCACCAACCCAGAGTCCATAGTATCGAGTATCTGCGTCACCCAGTGAAAATCGGCGATATTTAACGTCAGATCAGAGTTCATAGTGACTCCATAATTTCGTAGATAATACCAACGGAAGGTTTATCAATGAGAAATAAAACTTCACATTCGAAATCCAGTGATTCAGCAAAATAGGTGTATTCGACCGTAAAAAGCTCTTGAGACTCTTTGTCGCTGTCTCCTATGGCTGAAAAACTATCGATAATGGCCGGCTGTCGTAACGAAAATTGCTTGTCGAGTTGGCTACCAAGTGAGGTCAAAAAAGACGACACGAGTAAGTTAGAGACGTTAAGGATGATCTCGTTGTGAGTGGTAAAGTCTTGGTGATAACCCAACTTTTGGCCAATCACATCAATATCGCGTCCCCATAAACAAACTAGTGCCTCGCCATGGATACCACCACCGACAAAACGCTGTGAAACCGCAACGGCACCCTCTCGTTTAATCACGTCCACCATGGTCATGTAAAGTTCACCATAGGTCAGCGGGCCAACATTCGGCACAGGCAGTTGAATAAACTCGTTAAGGTGATCGGCCATAATGGCGGCCCCTTTGCCAAGTGCAATGTTGGTGATCTCTTTAAATTTCGAAAATGAGGTGAGTTTAGGATCGGCGGAAAGTTCTGGTTTTGAATGTGGGTCGGCGTATTGCAAGCCAAACTGGCTAAAGAACGGTTCTATTTCTCTTTTGGAAAACGGTTTAGATACAAACGCGAACGCACCTAACTCAAGGCAACGTTGTTTCGCTTCGGCTTGAACATCTCCCGAAATGACAATGACATCAGTGTGATGTTGGCTGACAGGGAGCGAAGCGAGTAACTCGAATCCATCCATGATTGGCATCGTGAGATCAAGAAACAAAAGATCGATATTTTGCTCCATCATGATCTGCAAAGCTTCGTAGCCATCTCGAGCTTCGATTAGATGAATCGCTCTGTCGCATACAATGGAGCGACTGATTGATTTTCTGGCTACTGCCGAATCGTCACAGATTAGGATTTTCATACCACTATTGGAACCAACATCAAAAACTGAATGATACTTGTCGAATAATAAATGCTCTAGTGCCGAAGCCACTAAATTAGCAATGACTAAGCGACTCGATTCACAGTTGTGTTAATTCGCGAATCAAAATAATCACAATGTTTGAAAAGTTTGTCAGTTAACCAAATCCGAAATTGAGTTATGAATTAAACTATTAGATGTGCGGTGATCAAAAAGAGAGGACGACTATGTGGCAGGCCATTTCTCAACAGCTTTCTGAAACCTTAATGTTTTCCTACGATATCGTTGAAAAAGTGCATTTGTCTGGTGGCGACATCAACGAATGCTATATGATCAGCGATGGTGAGCAGCGCTATTTTGTTAAGATCAACTCAAAAGACTTTTTAAGTAAGTTCCAGGTTGAAGCGGAAAACCTTCGTTTGCTTCGCCAAACCGACAGCGTCACCCTACCAGAGTTGGTTTTGATTGGTAATACCAAATCCAACGCATTTATCATCCTTAATTTCCTCCCTACAAAGCCCCTTGAAGACCCCGAAAACAGCTATAAATTTGGCCAACAATTAGCGTATCTTCATCTTTGGGGCGAACAGAAAGAGTATGGCTGTGATCAAGACAACTACTTAGGTGCGACTTTGCAACCCAATGCGTGGCATAAGAAGTGGTCTACCTTTTTCTCAGAGCAACGAATAGGCTGGCAATTGCAACTTCTGAAAGAAAAAGGGGTCACATTCGGAGTGATTGATGAGATTGTTGAAGTTGTTGCTCGGCAGTTACTTAACCACAATCCCCGCCCCTCTCTCATTCACGGCGATTTGTGGCATGGTAATGTGGCTTTATCTGCCTTTGGGCCTATTTGTTATGACCCAGCCTGTTACTGGGGAGATCGAGAATGTGACATTGCGATGACGGAACTTTTTGGTGGATTTAGCGCTGAGTTTTATTGTGGCTACGAAGATATTGCACCACTTCCTTTCGGTTATACTCAGCGCAAAGAGATCTACAATCTTTATCATATTCTCAATCACTGTAACCAATTTGGCGGCCACTATTTAGAGCAGGCGCAAAAATCGATCGACAAAATTCTTTCCTACTAACGTTATTTTTAGATGTGCGTCATGCAATTTTCGACGCACATCACTATCAACTCTAAGAAAGCGTTTCAATATTGAGTTAATAGTCAAGTTTCGTACTTAATTCGGCCCAAATAGCAACTTCTCTGCCTACTATGAAAACGAACACCCAAGCTTGGTATGTCGTGGTATAGGAAGCACTAAATCTAAAGCGTAGCTCCCTAAGTTAGACAGGTTAGACGTAAGGAATAAGATGTATGCGTAACTACACTGAGAAGAAATTTGCGTGCCCACACTGCGGCCATAAAATCGGAATTACTCTAGACGCCAGCAATGGCGACCAGGAGTTTTATGATGACTGCCCTGCATGTTGTCATGCCATTCATTTAAACATGATGGTGGATGAACTGCACGACACCATTAATCTCATCGTCGATGCCGACGACGAGCAAGTCTTCTAGTTACATGGGCTGGTGGATTGGTGTCGCTTAAGCAACGACACCTTTTGACAAAAGTACACGTTCAACAGTGTCAACAATCGCTTGGGTTTGCGGATCAAACTCGATATTTACACTTTCCCCAACGTTACGCTGACCAAACAGAGTTCGATTTAATGTCTCCGGAATGAGATGCACACTAAAACGATCTGCTTCGACTTCCCCAATCGTTAACGAGCATCCATCTACGCCTATGTAGCCCTTCGCCAATATGTATTTCATCGCATCATCGTAAGGCAGTTTGAACCAAATGGTTCTGTTATTTGGTGTATCAATGATCTGATCGATCGTTGCCGTAGTACTGATGTGGCCCGACATTGAGTGACCACCGATTTCATCCCCAAACTTAGCCGCTCTCTCGATGTTGACTCGATCGCCAACACGAAGCGCTCCTAAGTTGGTTAATTGGAGTGTTGCTTGCATTAAGTCAAAGCTGACAAGCTCATCGGCTATCTTTGTCACCGTCAAGCAGCATCCATTATGAGCCACTGAAGCACCAATGGCCAAGCCACTAAGCATCTCGCCACATAATCGAATGGTATGAGTTTGGAGTGACTCTTTTGCCTCAATGATAATAACCTCTGCCGTACCTTGTACTATGCCTGTAAACATCTAAGTGACCTTCTTTTCTGTAGCCTGAAATATGAGATTCCATTATTATCACGGTGGAATATGCCTTAAGCGCCATGCACCGTCGGATTTCCATACTGCCCCCTTAGTTTAGGTTGTGCAACTACTGTTTTTTAGCGCCTTATAAACCACTTTTGTGGCCTTTGCCGATCGAAAACGTCCCAACGTGCGTCGCACGCTTAGCATATTTATCTTTTTCTTAAACATTGGAGTTAACGTGCATCGCTATAAAAAAGAAGCTTCTAGTTTGATTAAGCTCGCCACACCAGTTTTGATTGCATCTGTTGCTCAAACCGGTATGGGGTTCGTGGACACCGTGATGGCGGGGGGCGTCAGTGCAACAGACATGGCTGCAGTTTCAGTCGCTGCAAGTATCTGGCTGCCTTCAATTTTGTTTGGTATTGGACTATTGATGGCTCTGGTCCCTGTTATTGCTCAGCTCAATGGGGCTGGCAATAGAGAGCAAGTTCCGTTTGAAATTCAGCAAGGCGCTGTTATGGCCCTATTGATCAGTATCCCTATCATTGCCGTTTTGTTTCAAACTCAGTCGATACTCGGTTACATGAATGTCGATGCGGTAATGGCAACCAAAACCATTGGCTATATACACGCTGTGATGTTTGCTGTACCTGCTTTTCTATTGTTTCAAACACTACGCAGTTTGACTGATGGCTTGTCTTTAACAAAACCTGCCATGGTGATCGGTTTCATCGGCTTACTATTGAACATTCCACTGAACTGGATGTTCGTTTACGGTAAATTGGGTGCGCCAGCCCTTGGTGGTGTAGGTTGTGGCGTTGCTACCGCCATTGTGTATTGGATTATGTTTTTGTTTCTACTGCTTTATGTGACAACGTCACAGAGACTAAGGCAGATTCAATTGTTTACTACGTTTCATCCACCTCAGCTAAAAGCGCAAGTTAAGCTATTTAAACTTGGGTTTCCGGTTGCTGCCGCACTTTTCTTTGAAGTAACTCTGTTCGCGGTCGTCGCTTTGTTGGTTGCACCATTAGGTTCTACTGTCGTTGCCGCACACCAAGTTGCCATTAACTTTTCTTCATTGGTGTTCATGTTACCTATGAGTATTGGCGCAGCGACCAGTATCCGTGTCGGGCATATGCTAGGTGAGAAATCGACAGAAGGCGCACGCATTGCTTCTCATGTTGGTATCTTAGTTGGTCTTTCAACCGCCGTGTTTACCGCTTTACTGACGGTTGTTCTGAGAGAACAAATTGCTCTCCTCTATACCGACAACCGAGTAGTTATCACCTTAGCAATGCAGTTGTTGATCTTTGCCGCTATTTATCAATGTACCGATGCGATACAAGTTATCGCGGCTGGTGCGCTACGTGGTTATAAAGACATGCGAGCAATATTCAACCGAACATTTATCGCCTATTGGTTACTTGGTCTACCTACTGGGTATGTTCTTGGTCTTACCGATTGGATTGTTGAACCTATGGGGGCACAAGGCTTCTGGGTAGGATTCATCGTCGGTTTATCTTCCGCGGCCGTTATGTTGGGAGTTCGCCTACACTGGCTTCACCGCCAAAATGATGAAATTCAGTTGAATTATGAAGCGAGATAGCTACTAGCCCTCGCTTTCAGTCGACAAGATTCAACAAATCGACGAAATAAAGCGCGACTTTTCTATCGCGCTTTATTTTTATCTCAAGATTTTAGACTCTTAAATGCCACAGTCTTCTGGCCTAATATTATAGTAGTTAATACGTTCTTGGTTCTTGTCCAAATAGAGATAATTAATACTATAGCCCAGCTCAAAAAGCATTCTTAACTGCTCATTCGTGCAGGTAGTCGGTTTGATGTCGACGTCAAAGACTTCATTCAACACCTCGACATCAATATCCATTTTTGAGTGTCCAATCAGTGATAAATGCAAATTGTACCCTTTGCTCTCGTGATTCACCGAGATCTTATCCAGTTGAGTGTATTCATCCAGCATCATTGGCAAAGTTTTGTTTCTTTCCACCACCGATCTATCGATAGCACGATCTTTCGCAGTAACGTAACTTGCCAAAAAACTCGCGCCAAAGAAAACCACAGCGCCAACGATCATACCAAGCAGTCCGAACCAAACTTCACTTCTCTTTATTAACATGGCTCCCGTACTGAAGAGTGCAATATAACAAACCACAGTTCCTAAGAGCGAAGATAAATTGGGTAATTTTCCATTCATTGCGGGGAGGTAGATTGCGCTCGTCTGGCCGATAACCACCACACAAAATACAAACACAACGACCTTTAGAATTATTGAGCTTTTCCGCGTTTTCTCATTAAATGCTGTATCCATGTTTTCCCTACTCCACTCACAATGACGAATTGGACAGTTGTATTGAGGCCATGATTTGTTTGCCGATCGGCAACCATTGTTCAGATTGCTCTACTGTTGTATTAAACGCGACAAACAAAAGCCTGTTGTCTATGGAGGTTCCATAAATGATGTTGTGAATTTGAGTGTCTATTGCCGGAGTAATCAACTCCATGATGATAAATTCTTGACCGTTTAGAGTACTGACTTCATCTCTGAACCAAGTCGCTGAGGGATATCTATTCTTAAACATATTAGAGATGACACCATGCGCTTCTCTGATTTGATTCGGTGAAAGTGCATTTTGAGTATGATTAAACGCAAGAGTCACACCACCTGTCGAATCACTCAACACGTCGGTGGGTCGGTTGGAGTTTGGAAACTTAACTTCAATCAACTCTTGAGGCATTGTTTGCAATTCTGTTGGCACCTGAATAATTAACTTACCGGCTAATACCTGTTTTGCTTCTAATTCTTTAGCACCAACTCCGGTGCTCATTGCCAACATACAAAGCGTAATAAAACAATATGACATCGCCATTTGCTTGTAATTCCTTACCATGCTCATCACTTCTCATTCCTTATATCGGTTAACTGCCGGTAATTAACCCTATTTGCGCAGGCATTTCTAATAAAAGCGAAGAAAACACAGTTGCATATGGTGTTTTTTAGAAAAAGCTTGAATAAGGAATGTGCGAACTTGAAATTTGTCTAAAATTTGCAACAGCACCCCATTTGTCACAAAGGGCTGGATTCAGGTAGGAAGTGCGGCACGTCTGAAATCATCGCCGCAAATGTAAGCACGGTGAAGTGCTCCCCAAATTGTTCAAACAGGCGCGACAAAGAATCGTAGAGATATCTAGTGAATAGTGTGTATGACACTAAGTTGTGAACCGAAGCGATTCTCATTAAACGAGCCAAACAGTGAATTCCATCGAGATAAGTGACAACTCTTATGGAACATGGTCATCCTCGCAATTTAGCTGTCGATCACCAGCAGCTATATGGTGCAAATAATCATAGGAAAAATAAGTATGGCCACCATACACGTTCGCTTTCAGAGACGGTGATGTTCTGCCAGATTAAGAAATGACAACGGCCAAGTTGGCTAGAACTACTCCATGCTCAAAACATTGGATGGGCTTACGAGGCTAGGTATATCTGGAACGAAACTAATCACCTTACAATTAGCCATGCTAGGCGCGTTTTTAATTGAACTCGAATTTAGAAACAAAGCCGCAGTAAGCACCAATTGCAGGATATAAAACTTTACGCAACCCGTCTCTTAATTGCGACATTTTTTATATGGCCTTTCGTTGAATTTGCTTTGATAATGTCGATCAGATGAATTTTCACATCCAACCAAATTAACAAACTCATCAATTACCAATGATGATCAATATATTTTCTAACGTGAATTAAAACGCTACGGTTATATTTATTGGTGGAATTATTTTCATCCTATTATGAGCTATATGAAACGTAGATGTGATCACTTTTCTATTAGGATTGAGATATCTTGGGTAATTTTATGGATGTTGATTAACACGGAAATTGCGTATTTGCTTCTATCATTGGTTGAAAATTGATAAAGACAACAAATGCTCAACATAAAAAGGACTTTATATTTACATCTATGAACTTGCCATCATAATAAAAATATTTCTTGTTTTTAGCTTAATCAATACACTATTCAATAGTAGTAGTGATAAAGAAGCAGCCTTAAAAGAGCGTCGGACTAAGTTGCTAAGTGTGAAGCGTGATGCAAACCTTTCTGAAGAAGAGCGTTCCGCCCTCTCAGAGTTATATGGCTTTGATGTCGGATATTCTGAGGTTTATTACATCACTGAACCTTTTGAGGTGCATGTAATTCCAGATGATGAAGGAAAAACGAAATTCCTCGCTTTGGCAGATTATCCGGTAGCAATATCCGATAAAGCGATATACTTCCTTGATACTGAGGATCAACTTGCTGAAGTCGTTGTGGTTGCCGAGACAATTCTAGTCCTTCGTCTTAACGATTACTATATTGTCGATGAAATCAATAATACTCTTGCAAATGCGCCATCACTCTTCTCTAAGGGTGCTGAAGCATATGCGCCAAGCACAACACAACCTGTAGAGCAAGGTATGGGGCCAGCAACGCACACTGCCCCTCAAACCGTGTTAAAGTCTAAACGACCCGCCACCCAAACAGAAGTTTTGTATCTATCACCTCCCTTTTACAATTTTCCCGTACCGCTAATTATAGTAGTGGCTGCGAGTATTTTTACGTACATCAACAAGATTGATATTGCTATTGAACCTATATGGCTTGCTCCAGTAGTTCTGCTTACGGTAACTGTTATTGCAGTACTGATACTTCTTTTAAAGACAAAGCCAAAATATGAACCCAGCAATATAGTGATAACGAGGTATTTCGGCAAAATAGAGTCTCTAGAGAGCTCTGATCGAAAAACTTGGTTGACATTCACTGAACCAAACGGGAAAACAAAAAAGGCTTGGATGCCAAGCTATTGGCAAAATACGGTGAGTATTAATAAAAATGTATACTTTGAAATTGAACAGAATCAATCGGCCGTTGTGCGAATAGGTTTAAACGAAATTTCAGAACGAGATTTTTCGAAAAGAAAACCACAATATCTTGCTGCTTCTGTGGGATTACTGTGCGCTAGTTTAATCATCGCTTTCAACACAAAATTGGAATGGCGCGATGCGGCTTTTGCCATGCTTAAAAATAGCGCATCCTATCAAATTAACACCTTTCAAGATTGGGCATCGAGCGATTTAAAAGTTGGCGATCATTTATCAATCAACCCCGTTTATGTTTAGATAGCTTTTCAAAAGATAATGCTCTTCTCTATTGCAACGTATTTAAATATGCGTTGACGGATGAAGACTTTCAAGTGGTTCCTAATACTGAGTTGGTCGAAGAGTATATAGATTTTATCAGCAATGAGCCAGATTATACCCCCGACGTCTCAGAAGGAGACTACATGTTGATGATGCTGGCTTTTGAAGTGAAAAAGTCGTATTCAGTCGATAATTTAGTCATGTATAGGCGAAGTGAATTAGCGATATTTACTGTAAAGAGCTTAATGGAAATCGCTAATCATTTAGCGAAATACTGCCCAACTGATGCAAAGAGTGAGGGTGTTAAAACGGATAATACATTAGCTACAGGAAGCTCAACTAGAAGTACAGATTCATTAGCTGCAGATTGTTCAGCGTTCAAACACGAGTTTTCAGTATTATGGCGAGAGGCAACAAAAAGCCACTGTAGCGACTACTGTTGGGACGAAGCATTACAAGGTGGCGAGTTTGCGAATGAAAAGTTACTTAAAAATAGTGATAGCCTTAAAAATTATCAAGGTAAATTACATAACCTGAGAAGTACAATATGGCGAAACAATCATGCTTCATTGAAGTTACCAACCCCAAAGCAAAACATTCTTTCTATTCAGTGGATGGGGCCAACGAGTGCTGATTTGCAAGAGATAGCCATGATGAGAACAAATCCATATCCTGTCCATGACGATGTTAAAATAGAGACATTGAATAGGTTAATCCAAATGCAGGTTGAAGTTGCTTATCAACGCGTTGATGCAACTATCTTGAAGGCAGTGAATAACGACGAAGGACAACTTACGCTCATTTTAGCTCCCCGCATTCGCTCTAACCAAGCGATGGAGACAGTCATCAATCATGCATTTATGGCATTGTTTGGTCTAACGATGTTGCTCCTACTCATTATGTATTGGCTTAGTAGCAGATCCCATAACAAGAGGCGAGTTAAATCGGAAAATGCCTGGATTAGCTAGCTGTAGTAATCCAGACTTAATCTGGCAGTATTTCATGCTCCCTGATATGAATCACGTCCCTTAAGTAGTATGCCCACCATATTTATGGCACGCTTTGATGTTATTGACGCACCGCCCTTCTAACATTGCTGTACAGCACGACTGGTACAGCATTAGGATCAGGAGTAAAAGTCATGTTCACTAAAGTTGTCGGTATAGATTTTCAACCGCACCAACAGTTTGGACACTGAGTTAAATGATTACAATCACTAATATTGGGCAATGAGAGCAAGAGTTTACCGTTGAGTTAGCAAAGCTAAAAAATCAGTAGGCGGAGCAAGCACAGGAACTCAAAATCGTAAAAGGCCGTCATCTACTTCACGAAAAAACTAAGTTACTTTCTATGAATTGATCCTCGAACACCTGCTGAGTTTTAGCAGTATCTGGATTGCTAAAGTGTTCAGAGTTTTCGGAGTGGATTTTGTTACTGGATTAGGCATCGCCAAAAGGCGATTTACCAAGACTCGATAACGAGGCCAAAGAAACCGTTGACGCTAGCAAAGGACTGATCAGTTTACTAACTTGTTGAGTAATTAAGAGCCGTAGGTTTTCATGGATGTCTAACAATGACGTTCGAAAGATAAGTTGAACATAACGCCGCGTTAAGGGGCGCAGGCACGTAATACAAAAGCTACCGCATAGTGCCGTAACCACTAAACCCAACGCAAATTGAAAATGCCACGCGTGCTAAGTCCCGCTTTAACGCTTTGTTATATGCGTTGTTTTAACTACATAAAGACTGCTTCAACTTTGTTTCCATCAGCATCGCGGACAAATGCCGCATAGTAAGTCTCACCGTACTCTGGACGTAAGCCAGGCTTACCTGCACACGAGCCTCCAAGCTCTAATGCAGTAGCATAAAACAGGTCAACAGCTTCTTTACTTGGCGCATTGAAAGCGATGTGAGTTCCGTTACCAGAAGAAGCTCCATTTTCACATGGACAACCTACCCAAAACTCAAAATTCTCACCGTAGGCAGCCGCCACATTTTCAATGTAATGCGAACGCTTTACCGATAATGCGGATAGAACTGAATCGTAAAAAGCCACAGCAGATGCCACATTTGAAACACCAACTGAGACGTGATTTAGAATCATTTTAAGCTCCTTTTTACTCACAGATTTTGAAAGCATATAACGCCGCGTTAAGGGGTGCAGGCACACAATACAAAAGCTACCGCACAGCGACTTAATCACCGAACCCAACGCAAACCGAAAATGCCACGCGTGCCAAATCCCACTTAAACGCTTTGTTATGGGGCTTGGATTCAAGTACGAAGTGCGACACCTCTGAACATAAAAACAGTAAGGTGCGATAATCATGAACTTTGCTCCCGCCAAGAAGTAAAAAACATGAAATACACACACCTCACTGAGAACGAAAGGTATATGATTTCTGCGCTCAGAAAGCAAGGAATTAGTACCGCTAAAATAGCTAAACAACTGGGGCGCCATAAAGCCACTATCTATCGAGAAATTGAACGCAATTGTCGTTACAACAAGTTCTTCGATAGGTACTCTTATCAACCACGG
>NZ_NPKW01001069.1:0-737 GCF_002265885.1 Vibrio sp. 03_296 | reverse complement strand
TCCCGATATAACAAGGACTTTTTCCTTTTYYAATTGTTCAATTGCTTGATGTAAGCTGGGGTTCACTCACATAGACTGCCAGTTCTTCGAGAATCTCTTCTTTAGTCGCTTGTGTGTAGGCCTCCAGTCCAGACTGTAAAATTCGCTCTAATCAGCAGAACTTGATACGCCATACTCATATGTTTCTTTTCAATATTGGGAAAATCTCGAAGTGCAGCTTCAATATCCTCCTTACCTATAAGGTCATTGCTATTCAGAATATGTGGGGACAGTACCTGCGTTAATTGAGCAGTTTTATTTGGAGTAAGTGAGTGAGATGTGAAGAACAGATATTGTTTGGTTCTAGTATATCTAACTTTCTTTCTCTTTTCTGCATTTTTTTTAAGCCTGAAAAGGAGGTCTTCGAGTAGTGCTTACACTGCATAATAATGTCACCTTCCGCTGTCGAATGGCGTCCATCAATTCCACCGTCTGGGCCTGGGCCGAATGCAGAGAAGCTGACTCCCATTTTCTGTGATGCAATATCTCTACACAATTCTTCGAAGTCAATAGGTGATAAGTTATCTAAGTTACTCATTCTTAACACTTATTCCATATCGTTGACGACCCACGCCTTGGTGTCAACACGAGCCTACAGACGTAGTTTCCAATCCAATTGAGAGTATCCCTCTTCAATCGTGAAGGTTAACTCATGTCTAAAACCCATTGAATGACTAGTATACTTCATTGAAAAGTAA
>NZ_NPKW01001068.1:0-1478 GCF_002265885.1 Vibrio sp. 03_296 | reverse complement strand
GCTGAGAGATTGAGCAGATCGCGATTGGTAAAAGAGAGATTGTCATTGGCGCTGGGGAGTGAGATGCCTCCGTGCACACGACGCACCATGCCTTTATCGCTCAAGTCATTCATATCTTTACGAATGGTTTGCACCGACACATCAAAGCGTTCAGAAAGCAGGGTACTGGAAAGTACCCCGTGGGTTTGCTGCAAATACGCGAGGATCTGTTTTTGTCGAGTGGATAAGCTCACTGCCAGCCTCATTGCTGCTGTCTCTGTTGCTGACGCGCATCGACGGATGGAGATTGAGCCGAGAGTGGAATGCGTTTTTCTTGTTCATCAAAGAGATGCAACTGTTCTATGCGTACCCAAATTGGTAGATTTTCACCGATGGTCAGCGGCATTTCTGCGGTAACCGCAATAAAATCGTCCTCACCATACTCACCTTTAATTTTGCCATGCACCAATTGATTTGGTCCCAAGGGTTCAACCACTTGAATGTTGAGACTCAGCTCGATGGCATCATCGATGGGGTGTAGTGAGGCGTGCTCGGGCGATGCCACGTGAGTGTGTTGCAGTTTAAGTCGGCATCGTATGGCACTGGCCACTGTTTTCCCGCCAATTGCAGTTTCCCATTACTGATTGAGGCAGTTAGGAAGTTCATCGCAGGGCTACCAATGAAACTGGCGACAAATGTGCTAGCAGGTTGGTGATACACTTCTGCGGGTGTGCCAATTTGTTCAATTTCACCTTGTTTGAGAACCACGATACGATCGGCAAGGGTCATGGCCTCCACTTGATCATGGGTGACGTAGACGCTAGTGACGCTAAGCTCTCGCTGCAATTTTTTGATTTCCAGACGCATGTGTGCCGCAGCGCAGCATCGAGGTTGGAGAGGGGCTCGTCGAAATAAGAACAGTTGTGGATCGCGAACAATCGCTCGTCCCATCGCCACACGCTGACGTTGGCCACCAGAGAGTTTGGCGGGCTTCGGTCGGAGATACTCTCTATCTTGATGCGTTTGGCGACTTTGGCAATTTTTTCTGCAATGGTGCTTTTGCTGACGCCCCGATTTTCAGTCCATATGCCAAATTGTCGTACACACTCATATGCTGGATAGAGCGCATAGTTTTGGAATCACCATGGCGATATCACGGTTGGCAGGCTTTTCGTTATCGACGCGTCGTCCTGCAAGGTGAATTTCTCCTGAGGTGATCGCTTCTAGTCCCGCGATAGAGCGCAATATTGAGGATTTTCCACACCCTGATGGGCCAACTAAGACAATAAATTCGCCTTGATGGATCGCCAGGTCAACGCCTTTTACCGCTTGGTGGCCATTTTCATACGTTTTTACCAGTTGTTGAATGTCTAACATGATCGGCTCCGCAGAGATTGAGCGGCGAATCGGATGAATATTGGATGTTCTGATTATTTTTCACTTTCTACTAATCCTTTAACAAACCAGCTGTGAGACTGACCACCACAAACAGGCGGCAG
>NZ_NPKW01001067.1:0-338 GCF_002265885.1 Vibrio sp. 03_296 | reverse complement strand
TGCTTCAGCACCCTAGAGAAGAGTGATGGTCGCATTTGCAAGAGTATTATTGATTTCATCGACAATATAGTAATCGTTAAGACGAAGGACTAGAATTGTCTCGGCAACCACAACGACTTCAGCAAGTTGATCCTCAGTATCAAGGAAGTATATCGCTTTATCGGATATTGCTACCGGATAATCTGCCAAAGCGAGGAATTTCGTTTTTCCTTCATCATCTGGAATTACATGCACCTCAAAAGGTTCAGTGAATGTAATAAACCTCAGAATATCCGACATCAAAGCCATATAACTCTAGAGAGGGCGGAACGCTCTTCTTCAGAAAGGTTTGCATCACG
>NZ_NPKW01001066.1:0-1056 GCF_002265885.1 Vibrio sp. 03_296 | reverse complement strand
GGTACGTTGCCGTACACACACTTTCCAGGCGTGACYCCTTCAGCCACTCGGACAACTCACCGAATCAAATTTTGTGTGGCAACTCGTGCCAACGAGGCGCTATTTAATGATTATCTTGGGATTGGTCAAGCCCAGTTTTAAAAAAGCGCCATGAGGAGTTTAGTTGGCTAGTAATTGGCTAAATCGAGCAATCTACCATCAATTATGCTTGCTGATAGTAGCCTGGGACCTTAAACCAACGGCGACACATATCTAGGAAGTAGCCATACAGAARCGCCCATACCGCAAGAGATGATCGCATTGCTGGTCACTGCCGTGATGATCTGCTCTGTCGATGCGCCTAACCGCAAGCAAATACCAGCGTAGAACTGGCGATTGAAAAGCACATAAGCGACTAATTCGGATACGTTTTCATCAGCCCACTGGTCGATACGCGCGCACCTTGGCGAAGAACCCAATCACGAAACACACCATAAGGCCACGCGATCGCGATGTTAACCGGAATAGATAACGTTCTTGATGCCAGAGATTGCTGGAAAGTCATTCCAGAAATCAGAATCTCGATAATCATCCCTGAGATAAAGCAAAAAACCACCATAGCAAAAGTATCAGCTGCCGCATGACGGATACAAAATGGCGCASACGATTTCATTTCTCCTACTATAAATTAAAACTGCAAAATAGAAAATAACGACATCATGAACCAGCAAACAAGCACACATGCAGTTCATCGCGCTATTAGAGCAGATAATTTGCAGTTTTGGCACCATTTTCAATCAAAAGATGTAAATTAATAACCAATTTAAACGCAAGATGTAGTTTAATTCGCCAAAAATGAATAAAGCCGCTTTTTACAGCGGTCTTTATTTGTAATTTAAACTAACATTGGGTAACTCAATCTGCCAGCAAAACGGTCAGCAGGTTGATTTCTTCTTGATCTGGTTGTTTATTCTCGCTCAGTTGCTGCTCAATTCTGGCGAGTGATTGCGCCAATGCAGGCTCGATCGCGTCTTTGTGCTGGCTTCTAATTTGGCTGATCGCGTTGTGCGCTTGAGT
>NZ_NPKW01001065.1:0-1000 GCF_002265885.1 Vibrio sp. 03_296 | reverse complement strand
GGTGCTCTTATAGCCCATGTAATCTCAGACCAAAATGACAGAAACGTAATTCAGGGTGAAACTCAGGATTTCATCCTCGGTGAAAATATTAAAAAGGAATACGAACTTAAAGAAAAGTTAAACAACATGTTTTTCTTTTCTGTTTAGAAAAAGAACTTGTTGGCCTCCTCAAGAAAAACTATCAGATTTCGAAAATGAACACACATTTTGATGAGCTAATTTTAGATGGAGATATACGAGGTTATATTTCAGATATAGCRAAACAGCCGCTCTAGGGGAAAAAAAATTGATCGTGAAAATTCATTGATACAGTGTATGGATATGAACTACCTGAAAAGCCAGACTATGAAGAGTTAAAATTGAGGTTTTTCATAGAGGATTTTGCTAGAGATGACTCTATCATTCGAGCTTTATCGAATTACAATTTTCAGCTCAATGGAAAAGAGCAAAGCATAGTCAAGCTAGAAGAACAAAGCGAAGCTGTAGCAATCCTACAATTAGTTATTACATAGACGAGTGCTTAGTCTGCGATCACCCTATTGATGCGGTAGCTAAATTAGCTCAGAAAAATAAACAATTTGATCAAACATCCAAGACGATGGATGAAAAAGAAAAAGGAGATTGCAGAGAAAATTATCAAAAACTTATCTCAGCCTGACTCGTTTAATATCAAAGATCGAGTTAGAACTGCTATAAAGAAATCTGACAAGTCTTTCATTGAGGATTTAATTACTGAATTCAACAACTATAAATCAGTCTATTGGCAACTACTCAAGCATGACTTTATCACAGCTTCAACAAATCACATGCTGCAAGAAGATAATGAAGCCTATCAAGCCTTACTCAAGAATAAACCCACATTTGGAAGTGAAGATATATTATTCATCGAACAATTTCTAAATGAGTCCCTTGAGCGTGAAATTTCACTAGAGCGCGATGCTAATAATAACATCAGACTTATGCTTGGTGGGAAAGATTTTCTAAACAAAAATCGACAAGA
>NZ_NPKW01001064.1:0-765 GCF_002265885.1 Vibrio sp. 03_296 | reverse complement strand
ACCAAACGCAACGATTGCAGTTGCGAGCCTTGCGAGCAAGAAAGCAGCATTTCCAAAATCGCCGGCACTGACACCCAAATCGTCACCTTATGCTGCTCGATCAATTGGTTCCATTTCAACGCATCTTTTCACCATCGCGCCAGGAAGTCACCAGCGCGCCCGTGCTAAACGCCAGCAAACACGTCAAAACGCCCGACATATCTGGTGATACGGTGTCACGGGACATGATCACATCCTGAGACGAAATCGACCACTCACGGCAGGTTTGACCAATGACATTGGACGCGCTGATTATTGACCACCACGCATTTCGGCTTGCCAGTGGTGCCTGAGGTATACAGATAGTAGCGTTGGGTGCTTTGACTTAAACGCGACAACTGTTCATAACTCGGCAACGGAGCCTCACTTGCGATGGGGCAGAGGAGCTCTGAGAAGGTGACGGATTCCACAACGTCACCGTGTTGCGTGACCACCAGTTCCGCGTTGCAATTGCTGAGCAAATAAGCCAATCGGTCATGAGGTGAGGAGCAGTCAATGGTACCCATACCATGCCCGACAGTGAGCATGCCAACGTCATCACCAAGTGCTCCACACTTCGTGGAAGACAGATAGCCACCACGCTGCCTTGTTGCAACCCTCTGGCATTAAGGTGGCGCATTACACAAGTGACTTTCGAGCCCAGTTCTGCATACGAAACCGCGGTTTCACCACAAATGATCGCCGTTTTTTCGTTGGTTTCATCAAACAGTTGACGCGCAATGTGCG
>NZ_NPKW01001063.1:0-864 GCF_002265885.1 Vibrio sp. 03_296 | reverse complement strand
TGACTGTACGAATAGCAAGGTATCGCTATCATTGAGACAGCGTGTCTTCTATCACGGAAAGATTTAACAATGATGAGAAATGTTCTACTTTTATGCGGCGGTGGTTCTTCAGAACACGAAATTTCGCTGCTTTCTTCTGAATACCTTCAGCAACAGCTTGGCTTAATTGGTAATGTAAATGTCCTAAAAGTTGAGATTAAAACGAAGGTTGTTGACCAAAAGATAGACTTGTCTATCTCGATATCCATACGAAAAGTCGTGAAAAGTGATGAGTTAATGAATCGATAGACATCGACTTCATTGTGCCTGTATCAGGTTTCTGGTGAAACAGGGGATATCCAGTCACTTTTTGAGCTAGCCGGTATTCCTTATCTGGGCTGTGGGCCTGAGGCTAGCAGTAACAGCTTCAATAAAATTACGTCGAAACTATGGTATGACGCGATTGGCATTCCTAACACACCGTATCTTTTCCTAACGGAGAACAATGAAGAGTCTCACCAGGTGAGTAGAGAGGCATTCGACAAATGGGGCAAGCTGTTTGTCAAGCGGCTAGACAGGGATCATCGGTTGGCTGTTACAGTGTAATCAAAGTAGAGCAACTTTCTGATGTCCATTGATAAGGCGTTCGGATTCTCTCATCAGGTATTGGTTGAAAAGGCCGTAAAACCAAGAGAATTAGAAGTTTCCGCTTATGAGATGAACGGTCAACTTCATATTTCAAAGCCAGGTGAAATTATTGCTCCTGACGGTGCTTTTTACTCCTACGATGAGAAATACAGCCGCAGGTAGCCAATTCAATCACAGAAGTAGAAGCGAAAAACTTAACCGAACAGCAGTTACGCGACGATTCAACAGTGCAGCGAG
>NZ_NPKW01001062.1:0-726 GCF_002265885.1 Vibrio sp. 03_296 | reverse complement strand
CTAGTGGTGCAATCGGSYTTTGGTTTCCAACTGCGATAGCCCACATAATCAAGCCGACAACGGCAAGTAACGCCGCGGTTTGAATCATGCGTGAATTAAACCAATCTTCGTCATTGCCTTTATCCAGCACAAATTGAAGCGCGCCAACGCCCAGTGCCATATAGCCGATGATCCACCAATCGAAATTTGGCTTTGTTTGTTGCTGATATGAATATAGCGATAAATCAGCGTCGCGCATACCAAGCCAAAGGGTAGGTTGACGTAGAAATCCAACGCCAGTTGATGTTATCGGTAATAATTCCGCCCACAACTGGCCCGAGAATTGGCCCCAACAAAATACCGATGGAGAAATCGCCATCGCTTTGCCTTTTGCTCAGAAGGGTAGAACTGCACCAGCATCGATTGTGCGAGCGGGATGACCGATGCACCAAACGCACCTTGAATGATGCGAAAGAGCACCATTTCTTCGAGTGAGGTGGCTTGGCCACATAGGGCGCTCGCAATCACAAAGCCAATCACCGCCACCAGCATCACTTTGCGTTCACCAAAGCGAGAGACCCAGAAACTGGTCATCGGAATGAAGATCGCCTCCGCCATACTGTAGCCTGTCAGCACCCAAGTGATTTGGTCTGCGGTTGCGCCCAGTGCGCCCATCATATGCGAAAGGGAGACGTTGGCCACGGTCATATCAATCAGTACCATGATGGCAGATAGCATCACGGCGAC
>NZ_NPKW01001061.1:0-563 GCF_002265885.1 Vibrio sp. 03_296 | reverse complement strand
TGTTGTGTAAATGCGTTTWCACTGTGTTTTCTCTAACTAAAAAGCTTTCGTGCAATTTGTTGATTTGAATTCCCCAGTGATAAAAGGGTTATTATTTGCTGCTCTCGTTTCGTCAGCTTTGTAGATACGGTTTTTGAGATAGGTTTACTGTGCTGACGCAAAGTTGAAATAAATTCTTGTGATATTTTACGACTAAACCACATATCACCTGACAGGATCTTGTCAATTCCTAGTTCTAAAGTACTAATATCATCAGATAAATAAAATATTCCAGTCAACGAACGCCAAATACATAATTCTTCAATACTAATGTTATTTTGGCAATTAATCAGCACCTCTTGAACTTCTGAAAAGTTTTCATCTATAAAATTCAAATATGAAGAATAAAAATCCTCTTCAACAACACTATAATCGACAAGAATTGCCTTGATCGAAGAATAACTCGTCGTTCGTTCATCTAACTCTTTTGGAGTGAGTAGATGAACGACCATATTGAGTTTTTCTCAAGAATTTCTTTTAGCAGTGAGGATTGCAGACTGTCTTCCGTAATCAATATCACTTCC
>NZ_NPKW01001060.1:0-795 GCF_002265885.1 Vibrio sp. 03_296 | reverse complement strand
TGAGCGATCTCATTTTTGAAGGGTATGGTCAAAATCTCAGTATTTTAAATGTCGCGTCGTTGATCAGCTTCATCATCTCCTTGGTGATGAGTGCCGCGATGCTCAAAAACCGTTTATGGTTCTTACTGCCTGTCGTCTATAGCTTTGCCGCCATTAATCTCTCTGCTGCGACGTTTTTACCCAGCACTTTCGTWAGCATTTAGAGAATGACCCTAAGCTGTTAATCCATATTTCCTTGGCACTRTTTTCTTATGCCACTTTGACCATTGGCGCACTATACGCACTTCAATGGCTTGGCTAGACATAAACTGAAGCAAAAATCATTAGTCATCAATCCAAACCTACCGCCACTTTTAATGGTGGAAAGACAGCTGTTTAAAATCATTATGATCGGCAATCTACTGTTAACGGCAACGTTGGCAACTGGGTTTGTTTTTGTTCACGATATGTTTGCGGAAGGAAAAGCGCATAAAGCGGTGCTGTCTTTTATTGCTTGGTTGGTTTACTCCACCTTGCTGTGGGGGCATTATCAAAAAGGCTGGACGCGGAAAAAAGTGACCTGGTTTGCTGTTGCAGGGGCAACTTTATTGACCCTGGCCTATTTTGGCAGCCGCTTTGTAAAAGAGATCATACTGAGCTAAACCCATAATGTACTGTCATTTTAGGACAGCTATAACGCGTAATAGCACTGTCATTTATCAGGATAACAAAAGGAAAGATTGAGTTTTGGACGACATATCTACGGGTATCTTATTTGCGCTACTCGCGTGTCTTATCGTCATTTCAGGCTATTTC
>NZ_NPKW01000106.1:0-12417 GCF_002265885.1 Vibrio sp. 03_296 | reverse complement strand
CAAAATAGGAAATACGCAACGCTGAGTGAGACCGAACCTATTCGAGCCGCCTCGACATCAACATCCATTTGAGTCAAAAGCCAAAGCGACAAAACAAAGATGAAGCCTGTTATTACCAAATCTAGCCAATCGCCAACACACCTACGACCAGGACTTGCCAACAAGTGGTCGCATTGGACAAAAAATCCATTTCTCGAACTCAATTCCCTTTGCCTCTTTCAGATGTAATTTCGATAACTTAGCTAACGCCGCGTTAAGGGGTGAGTGCCGCCTAAACCCAGTTTCTGCAGACCACTTTCACCACAAAAATCACCGCAAACCAAAAATGCCACGCGGCATGAATCCCTCTTTAACGCCTTGTTAGCTAAGTTTTATCACCATTGTGTTCGCCAATTTATCACCTAGCCGCTGTCTCTTTTTACCAAGTATAAATAGGGAGTCAATTGGCCCTAACAATGCACCTAATGCATTTCTGAAGATAGATTGAATGACGTTACAGTCTTGGCCAGTTCTAGCACTTTTTACTGATAAGCCGACTAGCCGCTTACCCATACTCTGACCATTGGGCAAACAGTCACAAAATAGGAAATACGCAACGCTGAGTGAGACCGAACCTATTCGAGCCGCCTCGAAATCAACATCCATTTGAGTCAAAAGCCAAAGCGACAAACAAAAGATGAAGCCTGTTATTACCAAATCTAGCCAATCGCCAACACACCTACGACCAGGACTTGCCAACAAGTGGTCGCATTGGACAAAAAATCCATTTCTCGAACTCAATTCCCTTTGCCTCTTTCAGATGTAATTTCGATAACTTAGCTAACGCTGCGTTAAGGGGTGAGTGCCGCATAAACCAAGCTTCCGCAGACCACTTTCACCACCAAAACCAACCGCAAACCAAAAATGCCACGCGGCATGAATCCCGCTTAAACGCCTTGTTATGTTTAAGACTCGAACGGTTAAGTTTTACGATACCAAGAGCTTAACTCGACTTATCTTTGAAAACCAAAGTTAGAAGCTAAAAAGCTGAATTAACTCATAAATTTGATTGTACTGACATTGAGATTTTAGTGTGAGAAACCGAAAGCTGGTGCTCAAACGTTGAAACTAACATCGCTTCATTCGACTCACAAACGCACTGAACTTTAATGAGGCAACTCTCTGAATTTTTAGCGCCCACGAATTGGAGTCCAGAAAACAGCGACCACTAAACGTAACTTGCCGAAAAGACCAAAATTAGAAAGCTGAGAAAGCAAAGAAAAGATGCAACCAACTGATTTTAAGTGATTAAACATAACGCCGCATTAAGGTGTGAGCAACGCTAACACGAAACAAAACCATACCACCATAAACACAAAACCCAACGATGACATCAAAATGCCAAGCGTTGGGAATCACTCTTAAATGCTTTGTTATGTGGTTTTAACTAGCGTTGTTGGTAGCCAACTTTGAGGACAGTCTGTGAGTTCTAGCCTTAATCATACGACGAAGCCTATCTAAGTCATTATCCAACTCACTCAACATATCCTGAGCATCTGGTTGATAAACGTTATCGGCTGTAGAGTTGTAATATTTAACCTCAACGCTATACCCTTTGTCTGATGTACCTTGGACAACTTGGCCCATGATGACATGAGGGTTTTTTCTACTCATAACTCCCTCCTTCAGTCTTATCTACTAGTGTGTGCTCTGTGTAAGTTTGTATTTTTTCCAAAAGAATTGCTACTAGATTAGCATAAATTTGTAAGAATGATGCATCACGATCTAGATTAAATTGTTCAGCTGCGCTGCTAGTTATCAATAGCACCCCAGAAGGCCTATGATCTGATGAGCTTGAGCCATCTTCGCACGGCACGACAGGAACAGCGATTATGCTTTTGTACGTTTCGTTGTCAGCTTCAGAGTTGTGCTCACTGTCCATACCTTTTGAAATATCTTCATGATATTTAATCGTTTTATGCAAATATGACAATCCAACAACACCAAAACCTGGTTTCCAAACTCGATTTCGGGGTTGTATGCGCTCATCACACATACGCCAGATAGGTATTAGGTCTCCGTCATTGTTTGGACCATAAAGAGCTATATTCCAAAGAACTCCCGATTGAAAATTGAACAATTTTTCACGATAAACTACCAGAGGCCAAATCAAACTGTGTAACATAGCTTGCATTTCTTCAGGTTTAGCTCGCTCACCTTCTTGCTCTATATTTCGGATTTTGCCGATTGCATAACTCAAAGAACTAACAGCAAAACGGGTTGCAGATCTTTGACTTGAAAAGAACTGTGTATCTGCTTGATATAATTTATCCAGTTCAGAAAACTCGTCTCCAATATCTTTTAACGCAGCGTCCTTTTCTTGATACTCACAAAGCATAGTATCCATCGATGAACCACGAAATTGGAGATAGACAATAAAGAAATGAAAGAACGTAACTAATACAACAAGTGACCAGACAAGGTTACTAATGCTTCCATTCTCCTGTTTATAAACCTCCAACAGGTGAGTAACAAAAATGGCAATAAGAACTGGAAGTATCAGCGAGTTCCAGAAAATCACTCCGGCTTGAGCTAGTTTATTTACTCTTGCCAAGTTGGTAATAACGTCAGAGACTTTTTGACTATACATACATTTACGCTATTGAGTTAGAGCAAAAAATATTATCATAATGAAGAAGTTAGAGCACGAGAAACCACATAACGCCGCGTTAAGGGGTGAATGCCGCATAAACCAACCTTCCGCAGACCACTTCACCACCAAAAATCACCGCATACTAAAAATGCCACGCGGCATGAATCCCTCTTGAACGCCTTGTTATGTGTTTGAATTAACAGCTAAAGATTACCTTTTTTGACAACAAAGCGCGATAACTTATGCCCCAATGCGAAACTTACTACCGCTACAGTAACAGTAACTATTATTGAGAAAAGATAGCCAACTGTTGCCGAGACACCAAAACCCCAAACGAAAGAAAATACCAAGCCCAGGAAAGCTTCGTAAGGCCAAACGAGAAGCGGAAAGTGAGATCCGTCCATGATGACGAAAACTAGGGTACTCAAAGATAAAACCGATGATAAGAACCCAATGATATTGTGGCGATTCATACTAGTAATCCACTAGAAACATTTTCCGCAATTCTAATTTTTACTTTTTGATTTAGAAAGATAAATTCCGGAAAGACACATAACGCCGCGTTAAGGGGCGCAGGCACGCACTACAAAGGTGACCGCATCACGCCCTAACCACTAAACAAACCGCAAACCGGAAATGCCACGCGTGCCAAGTCCCTCTTGAACGCTTTGTTAGCTGGCTAACTGCCAACGGTTAAGGTGAAAGAACAACCAACCTTGAACAGAACCAAGCAAACCTACAGAAACACTGATTGGCAAGGCGAAAAACAGAACATACTTTATGATGTCGTTAAAATCTGCGCCATCAAATACACTTCCGGCAGCCAAAGCTTGGTTAGAGATTGTTAACCCAAAAAACACGATGCACACAGTAAAACCGACCCAAAAACCTTCTACTACGTAGGCCTTGGCCGTCACACATTGTTTGGCAAGGTTGTAACTCAGCTTCGTGCTACGCCACGTGACTACTAGAGATATTGGGAATAAATAAGCTGAAAACCATGGGATAGCAATACGCCAATCAGAAACTAAAATTAGACCGACGCATGACCAAAATACGAATACAATTATGCCATTTTGAATGCCAATCAATCTCGGGCTCACTTGTTCTCCTTTGCCAGCTAACGCCCTGTTAAGGTGTGAGTAACGCAATACAGAAGCTCCCGTATACCACCTTAAACACCAAACGCAACGCATAGTGAAAATGCCACGCGTTGCGAATCACTCTTAAACAGTTTGTTATATTAAATATACCTCTGCTTCCTTTGCGTACGTGGAAATAAGCTTTAAAACACTTTCATTCGAGAAATAGAAATTGTGAGTAAAATCACAACCCTCAAAGTAAATAATCCCTAACTGAGGTATTACAAACTTAAACCTATCTTTATCTGGAACTCTGTAATCAGAGGGTAAGAGCGTTTTAAATCGAGCATTATCCGACGTGAACTTCCTGTACGTGATTCTGGTCGAATAACGTCCCTTGTATAAAACCAGATAACATTCATATGAATCACTAAGCAGGCAGACAAACTTATGTAAGCGACTGTTGTATTCATTTTGCATAGAACTCGTCACATCTTGAAGCATTGCCGTCGCTTCGTTAGGCGACAACCAATGGTCAAAAACAGAGACCGATGTGCTTTTGATACATGTATCTTCACCATCATACATACCAACAAGCGCATCATGAAGGTGCTGATATTGATGCTGCAATTCTTTTTGAACTAGCGAGGGTAAGCTTATAAATCGTCTACTCTTCATATTTAACCGTTTAATATAACGCTGCGTTAAGGGGTGAATGCCGCCTAAACCAAGTTTCCGCAGACCACTTTCACCACAAAAATCACCGCAAACCAAAAATGCCACGCGGCATGAATCCCTCTTGAACGCCTTGTTATGCTTAAGCTTCAATGGGTTACGTTTTTCTGGAAACAAGATTAACTCGACTTTGATTAAGAAACAAAAGCCAAAACTTAGAAAACCGAAATGAATCATAGTTTTGATATTCAGGTTAGGAATTTTGGCAGATCTAGTTTGAAGTTTGAAACCTAGAAATGGATTTCTGATTGAGCCAACCGCCCTAACATCGCGCTTACCCGAAAATTGATTGAGGCAACTCTCGGAATTTTTAGCGCCCAAGAATGGATGTCCAGAAAATAGCGCTCACAAAAGCCGGCTTGCCGACAAACACAAAACTGAAAAGCCGAGGGAACAAAGAAAAACCATAAACCACTGATTTTACTTGATTAAGCATAACGCCGCGTTAAGGGGCGCAGGCACGCACTAAAAAAGTAACCGCATCACGCCTTAAACACTAAACTCAACGCAAATTGAAAATGCCACGCGTGCCAAGTCCCTCTTTAACGCTTTGTTAGGCAAATTAGTACGATGCGCCATTGATATTTCTCACTGCAATACCCGACAATACTTCTTCTTCAGCCATTCGCATGTTTATGGCCAAGATTTTATCCAGACATTTGGCTGTAGTTACATAGTGAGTAATGCAACCACAAACTGAACACCGATGAAATTCGACTTCTTTGTCACCCCAACAGTAGAAATCTGTTGGTTTTGTCATGGTGACATCGACTTGTTCCGGAGAAAAGTACGCCCAAGAAGCAGAATAACGTCGACAAATTGAACAATTACACTCACCAACTTCTGTTGGGATTTCACTCAAAATAAGAGTTACATTTTCGCAATGGCATGTCAGTTTCATCTCAAACTCCTTGGATTTGCCTAACGCCCTGTTAAGGGGTGAGCGACGCAATACCGAAGCTGCCGCATACCACCTTAAACACTAAACGCAACGCATAGTGAAAATGCCACGCGTTGCGAATCCCTCTTGAACAGTTTGTTATATGCGTGTTTGAGTCGAGAGAGTAACCAAGTCATCACTATCGTATAAACGCTCTGCGGATTCTTGCATACCAAGCTTACGGAGTAGTTTTTCTGATGCCAAATTTTCTATTACCGCTACACCATAAACCTCAGACACCAAACTCGATTCCAAGGTGAAATTTAACACAGCCTTCGAAGCTTCAAACGCGTACCCTTTACCTTGATATTGAGGTAGTAATGCATACCTAATATCTGAAAAATTCGAGTCAGGAACTAACTCGACGCCAGCATAACCGATTTTTTGAGATGGCTTACTTTTTAGCGCAACAATGAAAGTGCCATAGCCTTTCGACCAGTGAGCCACTTTGCTTGGTACGTAATTCTGAATATACTCCAAGCTAAAAGGCTTTCCACCCGGTAAATATCTTGTTGTTTCAGCGCAAGTCAAAAGCTTCTTATAAATATCAAGATCTTCTGGAGTTACAGGGCTAAGTATTAGTCTTTCAGTCTCGATCATCGAATTATCCATTTCCTCTAGAGCATATAACGCCGCATTAAGGTGTGAGCAACGCTGCCACCTGCCCCAAACCATGGCGCCTTAAACACAAAAACCAACGATGGAATGAAAAATGCCAAGCGTTGGGAATCACTCTTAAATGCTTTGTTAGTAGCGTGCCGATTTCTTACGCCTAAACAAAGAAATGATCTTGTTGAAGTCAACTCCAATACCAGAGATATTAGGCTGTAAAATTAAAGCATCCACTAATGAACCTGAATCACCTGCCTTTATTTCCTGTGCAACTGTAAAATCAGGTAATTCCTTTTTAGCTGCTATATCCGCTACTATTTTCTGAATAACACCAATTACATCAGTAGCTGTTGTACAGACATTTTTTAATGGTACAAGTAGCATATTGTGTTCAGCTGGATCAATGCGACGTTCTGAAAATTCATGTGGATTTCTAGTAGTAATCAAAATTGCTGGCAAAATTTCTTTACCATCGATTCCATTGACACTGTGCCATGACAATACTTCATCGGTGAAATGATGCCCAACAGTACCTTGAAAGACTACAGCATCATTTTTCGATGCGTGATCTGCCAATAGATGAAAATTTTCAAATAAAGCATCACGGATTGGCTCCTGCCAACCATAATCTAATAGATAAATGTAGAAGGATCTTTCCACATTAGCGGGAACTTCTCCCATTGAATGGATCATTAATCCCATTTTTACTCCTAAGCTACTAACGCCCGCTTAAGGGGCAGCCAACGCTACTACTCACTTTCCGCACAAAACCGTAACCACAAAAACCAACGCATGGTAAAAATGCCACGCGTTGGCTGTCCCTCTTGAAGCGTTTGTTAGCAAGCATCAGCGTCCACGGAATTTTCTTAAACTTTCTTTAATTTCAAGTTTAAGATCCAAAATATCCGCCTCAACTTTGATAAGGTTTTGGTGCCGTTCCTCGCCTTCAAAGTGCTCATACGAGTTCACGATACGATTAGATATTCCGTGTATCTGGGCTGTGAAATAACCATAAGTAAATTTAAACGATGTTAGCTCTTTTGGTGTCAACAGAGATTGCACAAAATCAACGCCTACTCTATACCGTTCTTTAGCATCCTCGAAGGCTTTTCGGTATTCTCTTTTTGCTTCAGCATGATCTGGGTAATAAAAAGGTGTATTAACAGGTAAATGCTCATCTTCGTAAACACCTCTATACTTTTCTATAGAGCTAATACATTCCATAGAAACTTGCTCTAATTCCGTCAATGCTTTGAAACGTTCGGAATGACTAAACTGATGCCTCCATGTATACAAAGCTGAGCTTGCAATTATGGCTGTTAGCAAAGTACCTATCCCTGAAACAACCCCAAACACCTTATAAAAAGAATCCAAAGTCGTCGAATTGCTATCTAGGTTCACCCCCAAAATTATTCCGACTGATAGTAAAGCGAAACAGCAAAACCAAATAACTTTATCACTCAACTTTAACTTCCTTTTTGCTTGCTAACGCCCAATTAAGGGGTGAACAACGCTACCACCCAACTCAAAGCATTGTGCCATAAACACTAAATTTGAAGTAGAAGTAAAAATGCCAAGCGTTGTGAATCCCTCTTAAATTGCTTGTTATGTGGAGCTGCTATATTTAGCATTAATAGGTTTTCCATTATTTATGGTAACAATACATAAACCAGGGATAGTATAAAGCTTAAAAAATAGAACCTGACTTATACCGTTCCCTGCTGGTTCAAACTGATAATTGGCTGCTTCGCTGTTTATTTGTTCTAGTGAGCCATTATTTACTATTATATCACTAACCTTTATGCACAATTCCTGTGTTTGAACTTTAAAGTATCCAACTGACCCAACGATTTGGATCATAATAAACATGCTTAACACTAATATAATTTTTAGAGTTTTGTTCATTCTTCTCTATTCCACATAACGCCGCGTTAAGGGGTGAATGCCGCATAAACCAGCTTTCCGCAGACCACTTTCAACACCAAAAACCACCGCATACCAAAAATGCCACGCGGCATGAATCCCACTTAAACGCCTTGTTATGCAAATGTTCTTAACGGCAAAACGTCTCTATATACAAAGCCTCAACCTTGTCTCTCGCCCACTGTGTGCGACGCAAAAACTTAAGAGAAGATTTGATTGATGGATTGCTGTAAAAACAGTTAATTTGAATTTCTCTGTCTAACCCTTCCCAACCATAGTGCTCTTGTAAACGAACAAGGATCTTCTCTAAGGTTAATCCATGTAAAGGGTTGTTTGGTTGCTCTTGGCTCATCGCTTGGATCCTAATAATACCGCTTAGTTTGGTCGCAGTTTACCAGAATGCTGTAGCCAGTTAGCCAATTTATTTTCGCCAATAGCCTAGACCTGAGCACTGGAAAATCGGCTGATTGAATATTTGCATAACGCCCTGTTAAGGGGTGAGCAACGCAATACCGATGCAGCCGCATACCGCCTTAAACACTAAAACCAACGCATAGTAAAAATGCCACGCGTTGCGAATCCCTCTTGAACAGTTTGTTAGGCTATTGACTCTCTGAGGTTCTCACGTACGTCCCATTGAAGGTGACATTTAGCCCGCCACAACCGTTGTCTTTGCTAACTACGAGGGTATCTTGATCTAATAAAATTTGGAGAGTACAGCCGTCAACGTCATAGTCTATTTGATTACCTTTTAACGTTACAACTCCGTCGATTTCTCCAAAATTCACAAGGCCAGAAGAAGAGTCTCCTGCCCAAACTGATGTCCCTGATAGTTCGTATGTGTTCGAACCCACCTTAGTTAAGTCAATAAAGGCAGTGTCGGTATCCACTTGATCATTGTTATACCGCTCATAATGCCCCTGAAAACCAGGAACGACTGCTGCATATGCAAGCGATGAAATAAGCAACATACTTAGAGCTACGCAAACTGTTTTCAAGCTCAAATTCTCCTCAATAGCCTAACGCCCGCCTAAGGGGCTGGCAACGCACTACCACTAAACCCAAACACAACAACCGTAACCACCGCGGCTCAATGGGACTGGAAGCGCCGCGCGTTGACAGTCCCTCTTGAGGCGTTTGTTAGGTGAATTTACTCGTACAGCTGCCCATTGTGTTTCAACCAACCATGCGTATGACGATTTTGAGGGTCTTTATGAGTCCAATGAAGAACTCCACCCTTTTTGTTCCATTCGTATTCACCATAAAACTCAACACTATCGCCAACCTTCAAGTTTGGAACTCTCGGTGCTAAGTCGATGTTATGAGCAACAAGCAATGTTTGTCCGCTACTGAGCTTTAAGATGAATTTTTGATGCCTTGAACCATCGTTGTCGTCAGGTAACACTTTCACTACCTGTCCGAATCCTTGAACCTGTAAATCACTTTGTTGCGATTGATAAGCTTGTTGTAAAACGGCATCATTGGCATGCAAGCCGACCGAAAACAAACTAGTGAAAACGAGCCAAAAAGCTAAAAACAACTTCATAAAACTACCCTTGTTCAATCCACTGACCATTCACCTAACGCTGCGTTAAGGGGTGAATGCCGCCTAAACCAAGTTTCCGCACACCACTTACACCACCAAAACTCACTGCAAACCAAAAATGCCATGCGGCATGAATCCCTCTTGAACGCCTTGTTATGCACGATCCCGATCAACCAAGAAGCCATTAAGAATCTTAGCTATTAGCCAAATAACGGGTATAGAAACTAAGGTCACATTAATACACCAGAACAACCACAACCCAGCTAAGTATCCAAAGTCAATATGACTTCCCGAATGATATTGATGCTGCGGATTGTGTTTCCATGCAGCGTATAAAATCACAAAACCTACAAAGCATCCAAGACAAAAGCTAAGTAAGCTAGCTATTTTGAAAGGTCTCATTTTTCACCTGGTGCATAACGCCCAATTAAGGTGTGAGGCACGCAATACCAATGCTTACGCATACCACCTTAATCACTAAAACCAACGCACACCAAAAATGCCACGCGTGCCGAATCACTCTTAAATTGTTTGTTATGCTGGTCCGTTATGTAGCTGCAGAATTTCTTCTAATACCTTATCAGGGTCACGTCCAGTTATGATGTATTTATTACATTGCGTCCATGTTAAGGAATTTGCTGCACCCCGATGGTTTAAGCTATAGTAGCATCCATCTTTTTCATGGTGTAAGTCATCTAAAACCAAGCATCGTGTTGGACTCAAAGGAAAATTAATAACTGTCCCTTTAGTTTCATAGCCAAAGGTTTCGCAATGCTGGTTAAACTTTGTTACTGGTGTATCACTCGTTACAAATACTGGATTATCACTGACAATAACTGACCAACGTTTTCTCATCAGCAACCTAGCAAGAAAACCCGTTTCCTTAAGTATTGTATCAACAAAAAAATGGTGGTTATTTATGTCACTTACATCGTTAAATTCATTCCAGTCCGAACGATCGATTTCTATAACCTTCCCGTTATTATCAACATAATGAGTTACATTAGGGAGCCCATTACAATCAAACCCTAAACTATAAATTGACTCTTGTAACTCTGTTCGAATTTTTTTGTAGACTGGAAGCATTGAAGGATTTCTGTACACCAGAGTTGCCATAAATAATGATAGTGCTTTTCGATAAGTATCATTATTTAAATCTATGAAGTCATGGGCTATTTGGTTCCAAGCTTTCGATAGGGTACTTTCAATACCCGCTAATTTATCTTCAGTATCCCATGAACGGTCTCCATCTGAATTCTCAGGTGAATATAAGTACTTTGTAGATGCAATATCTCGGATGTTCGACTTAAATGCATCTCCACTTTTCTTTGGGAAACACCATGCCAAATCACCTTTCCCGTCAATGGTGAAAGATTTTAGATAGAATCTAGGAACCCAATGCTGTTTTTTTGGTTTCACTTAGCATACCTCGATGACTAATTCCTGAGCAGCATAACGCCCTGTTAAGGGGTGAGCAACGCAATACTGAAGCCGCTGCATACCACCTTAGACACTAAAACCAACGCATAGTAAAAATGCCACGCGTTGCGAATCCCTCTTGAACAGTTTGTTAAATGCTAACCCACCACGCACACAAAGCCGCTAATAATGGAAATAGCAATTCAACTTTTAACAGCCAAAGTGTACTGATCGGCGTAGTAAGAAAACAGAATAAGACATTGGTTCGACTCAACTTTACACCAATATTTCCGTCGTACCTACATCCAATCGGAGGTCCAAGCTCCAGTGCTTGCCGTTGGAGTTAAGAAGCCTTTTATATCTGCTTCTGAAACTCTATCTGTCGTTGACCCCGTTTTTGCTTGCAACTTTTTATTAATTTCACCGACTAACAGGGGATGTTTCTTAAAGCCTTGCTTTAGGCTTGATAAAAATAGCTTCCAGTTGATGAGGCATAAAGCAATACAAAGAACCCCAACAAGGTGCAGCAGAATTTCCGTAACTTCCATTCCCTCATTTTGGTTGATAGTTACAATACCCAAGTTTATGTCGATAGCATTAAATAAATCAGGGTTGACGATCTCACCATAAATTAAAATGCTCGCTATCGTGTAGATACTTACTGCTAGTTTACTGATGTTCAATTTTCCTCCTAGCATTTAACGCCGCGTTAAGGGGTGAGTGCCGCCTAAACCTAGCTTCCGCAGACCACTTTCACCACCAAAACTCACTGCAAACCAAAAATGCCACGCGGCATGAATCCCACTTTAACGCTTTGTTATGCGCGTGCTTCAGACCAAACAGCAAATTCATTACCACTTGGCTCCACAAAATGAAAACGACAACCTCCAGGAAATTCAAAAATTGGACGGATGATTTCACCGCCATTTTTCACAACTTTATCCAATGTTGCTTCAATGTCTGAACTATAGAAAACTAAAAGTGCGCCACCACTTTCCGTCCGACTAGAACGCTCAGATTTGAAAAAACCACCATCTAAACCTTCATTTGAAAAAGCTGCGTATTCAGGCCCATAGTCAACAAATTCCCAGCCAAAAACCTTTGAAAAGAACGCTTTCGTTGACTCTAAGTCTTTCGCTGCAAACTCTACATAATTGAGCTTTTCATGCTGGTTCATTGTTAACTCCTGTCATTTTTCCAATTAGCGCATAACGCCGCGTTAAGGGGTGAATGCCGCATAAACCAAGTTTCCGCACACCACGTTCACCACAAAAATCACCGCAAACCAAAAATGCCACGCGGCATGAATCCCGCTTAAACGCCTTGTTATGGCTTGGACTTAAGGTGTTCTTTACTTGCCTGATTTAATCATTTCTATGATTTTGTTGGCTTTTTCGAAGTGATCTAGCTGGTGAGTTTGAATCCACCAAGTAGCTGCTTCCATTAACAACTCTGGATCGTCGTTTTATTAGCGAAAATGCATAAATGAAACACCAACATTCTCACCCTTTGTGCGATTTCTTAGCAC
>NZ_NPKW01001059.1:0-487 GCF_002265885.1 Vibrio sp. 03_296 | reverse complement strand
GGCGTTATTAACCAGTGTTYGAGTCATGCGTTTACCTGATGGTTGGTTTCATGATGATTGGCAGACGTATACCTCATTAAGCGAGCTTGGGTATCGCTTACCTAAGTTAGAGCCAATAAAAAATGCACATAACATCGTGTTTTCGGATGCATGTGCATTTCTTTTAATGCCTTTCACTGCGAACAGTTAGAGGGGAATTCCATACGGAATTAAGCTTGTTCTGCACCTTGTTGTGCAGCTTGCTGTTGTAGGTAGTTCATGAACAGCGCATCAAAGTTTACTGGCGCTAGGTTCAGTTGAGGGAACGTACCTTTCACCACTAGGCTTGAAATGGTTTCACGCGCATATGGGAATAGGATGTTTGGACAGAATGCACCTAGGCAGTGAGCCAATTGACCTGCTTCCATCTTCTCTGCTGTGAAGATACCGCCTTGTTGAACTTCACATAGGAATGCGGTTTCTTCTGCGTTTTTCACTGTGACAGTCA
>NZ_NPKW01001058.1:0-721 GCF_002265885.1 Vibrio sp. 03_296 | reverse complement strand
AGCCATTTATGCATGGGTGAGGTATTTGGTGTTTAGCTTGGTTTAACCTCGTTAATATTTAATTTATGACGATGGAATAGATGATCTAAATCAATTAGATGTCGCTTTTCTTAATTCTATTTCTATGGGAATAGAAAGATGTATGGGTTAAATGAGTCTTTATATCATTTACCAACCGCCTGTTTTTTCTTATATCATTGATTTTGCTGTCTTTTAAATTTGTAGTTTAATTCCCTAATATTTCAAATTCAAATGCATGCTCTATGTCTCAAAGTGAAAAGATATTATTCAGGACATGTTAAACGTCTTGTTTGATAGTGGAAAAGTAATTGATAAATATAACAATGCCAATTAGTTTGTTCTAGATAATATAATTAATGGTAAGTTTATTTTCACTGTTTATTTTCTTTTTAATGAGCTTATCACGACAGGTTGTCTTGGCGAGAAAATCTGGTAAAAATCCACTACAATTACGTAAAGTATAAAGCGATAACTCCAACATACAGAAGATTAATAGGAATAAGGGATAATCCTATGATTATATTAAGAGCGATGTTGGCCTCTGTACTCAGTATTCTACTGATTGCTTGTGGACCAGAAGTGGTAACGATCAAAATACGCCGCCACCCCAGCTTGGAAAGACTTTACGGTCAAGAGTGGAAACCCCTCACTCGTGGTACCATGATGGGGCCAGTGAAACCAAGCTTGTGGTTGATTTTGA
>NZ_NPKW01001057.1:0-561 GCF_002265885.1 Vibrio sp. 03_296 | reverse complement strand
CGATTTGCCAACTCATTCAACAATTGACCAAAGTCTTAGGAATCGCGATGAAACCACTCAAACTTACCATGCAGGCGTTTGGTCCATTTGCTGAACGTGAAGTCATTGATTTTACTCAATTGGGTGACAACCCTCTGTTTTTAATCAATGGGCCCACAGGATCGGGAAAAACCTCTATCTTGGATGCGATCTGTTTTGCCCTTTATGGCGAAACCACAGGCAATGAGCGCCAAGGTATGCAGATGCGTTCAGATTTGGCCTCTATCCATCTAGCCACGGAAGTGACGTTAGAGTTTCTGCTACATGGAAAACGCTATAAGGTGATTCGCTTACCTGAGCAAGAGGCGGCAAAAGCACGCGGTGAAGGCACCACCACCAAAAACACACTGCCGCGCTTTATCTTTGCCAAGATGACGAAGAACTGATCACCAGCAAAACGGCTGAAGTGAAAACGCGAGTGACGGAACTGATTGGATTGAATGAAACGCAGTTTCGCCAAGTCATGGTGTTGCCACAGGGGAAGTTCCGCGATTTGCTGCTGGCGAGTTCCAAAGATCGTGA
>NZ_NPKW01001056.1:0-614 GCF_002265885.1 Vibrio sp. 03_296 | reverse complement strand
ATGACGCGGCTCATTTGCAAGACGCTCTCACTTGGATGCGCGATGTCAGTGACGGCATGAGTTTGACACCAGACAAGAGGTGGTAGAAAGAGAAAGGCGTGATTTTAGGCGAGTGGCGACGCTCACGACCTGAAGATTACATCCTTTTCGTTTAATGCTTACTACGCTTCCATTGATGGCACTGTTTATGAGAAGATGATCCGATTGGCGATCAAGAATCCATTGAAAATGCCACGGCAGAATCCTTGAAGTCCTTCTACCAAACTTGGTATCAACCGCAATACTCTGAGTTGATCATCACCGGTAATGTTCGCGTTGAAGAGATCGCCACCATCATTGATGAAAAGTTTGCCAGTTGGCAGGCAACAGGCCAACAACACCGTTGAGAAACGCCGATGACATTCCAGTAAAACAGAGCCGAGAGTGCTGTTTAGCAGCGTGATGGAATCGCCAAGTGTCCATTTTGCTATCGACCGCGGGTTTGTTGGCATGCGTACACAAGCGCAACAACAACAGATGTGGCATGACGATGTCAGTGCTAAGTTGATTCAACAGCGTCTCTATTCGGTGCTCAATGATGCTGCGGAGCCGTTTCAGTACGCCTACGCCAATGC
>NZ_NPKW01001055.1:0-1248 GCF_002265885.1 Vibrio sp. 03_296 | reverse complement strand
CCACTTCTGTAATCGCCCAACCCCTTTTCGTTGCTGCCAAGACGATCGCGCTTTTCACTTGTTTACTTTGAAGATCATAACTGACTGGAGTATCCTGTATCTCCAAAATTGGTTGTACTCGACCACAGCCAACTAATAACAACGTCAAACATATAGAAATAAAAATTTTAAAGGTTTCATTAGATTGTCCTATTTTTGATAAGGGCTTTAGTATGAACGCCAATGGAAACAAATCAACAATCTATGTCAAATTCATCACTATCTCTTTGTGTAAATATTGAAAATGGATATGCGAACTCTCCTGGATTGGATAATAAAGAGCATTGGCTAGAGTGGGCAAATACCGGAAGCTATCCTGAATCCTTCGATATTTACGGCAAGCAATTATACCGGCGATGATGCGACGCCGAATGAGTTCGTTAAGCAAACTGGACGGTGCATGCTGCCATTGAGTTGCTTAACCAAAACGACGTTGACTATATGGTTTTTTCAAGCCAGTCACGGTGAATTACACCGCAGCATCGCCTTAGTCAAAGATATATTACTGGGTGAAGAAGCCTCACCAATGGCTTTTTCTCAATCGGTACATAACACGGCGGCGGGATTAACCACCATTGCAACCAAAAAGCCTATTCCACTGACGTCGATTGCCGCGGGGAAAATACATTCCAAGAGCGCGCTTACAGAGGCTTACCTATTTTTGTCTATTCACCCTAGATGCCAAAGTCGTTATTAGTACACTTGACGAACCATTGCCACAAGACTATGCGGAATTGAACACAAACGTATCGCGGTTATGCACTCGCCATGCTCGTAAGCGCGGGACAACAATTTGCTGCCGAGGCTCATTCCGCTCAGCAGCCACCAGAGCATGAGTTACCGCAAGCGCTGCAATTTTTCCGCGGCTTCCTCCAAGACTCGGTCACACAATGGTCAWWCACTGGCTCTCGCCAAACAGTGGACATGGCATAAAAAGTGAAAAAACTGAATCAATATTGGCGGGTGTTTGCAACAGGATTTTGCTTTGCGACCTTTGGCATTGGTGGCCTTATTCTCGGCTTGGTCATTATTCCATTGATTCATTTGTTCGTACGTGAGCAGACCGCAAGAGAATATAAGGTACAACATACAATTAATTCAACGTTTACGTTTGTCTTGCAAACTGATGAAATACACTGGCGCAATCGACTATAAAATTACTGGTGGTGAGATTCTTGCCGCCGATAAAAAWTKCCTCATCGTCGCCAA
>NZ_NPKW01001054.1:0-344 GCF_002265885.1 Vibrio sp. 03_296 | reverse complement strand
TCTGAGCCCCTTTTCTTTTTCCTTTCTGCGCAGTGTTTATTCTATCGCAGATAAACAAAAAGCCTCATCAGAGGCTTTTTTCGTTGGATATATCGCCATATCGCGATTAATCACGGAAGTTATTGAACTGGAACGGTTGGCCAAGTTCTGCGGCACGAATTGCGGCAATAGTTTCTTGCAAATCGTCGCGTTTTTTACCCGTTACGCGAACTTTGTCGCCTTTGGATAGAAGCTTGTACTTTCAGTTTGGCATCTTTAATCAGCTTAACGATTTTTTTCGCCATTGGCGTTCAATGCCTTGAAGGAAAACAATGTCTTGATGCCAGTTTTACCCGTCTGCTCAG
>NZ_NPKW01001053.1:0-532 GCF_002265885.1 Vibrio sp. 03_296 | reverse complement strand
CTTGTATATCATCAATGCGCTGTAAAATAGCTTGCTCTTGCGCTGAAAAGGGAATGCCATCAGCCATCATGCTTTGTATGTTTGTTCTGATTGTTGATAGAATTTTTCTAATCGACGGATTCATCTTCAAAACGAGCAAGCTCTTGTGAGGTTCGGGCCATTGAAACATCGCGAATCGCGATCGCTCGATCATGGACACTGCCGCGAAAGTTGATCGCGTATCGTTGTTTTACCGAGTTAATGTCCGTCACCTCAGTCAAGGCTTTTGTCGATAAAGTTAACTTTTTGAATACCGACGATGGTCAGTAACGCCATAAGTGCCACTAACGTACCAAAACCGAGCGCCAAACGCGTCCTTACTTTTAACTGTGCAAGGTATTGCATTCCATACTCCTGATAGCAAACGTAACCGTTGAGGCAATATCGCCATCAACGCTTATTTTTTAGTTTTTGTGGAAAGAGTGAGACCGCTTTTTTCGGGCAAAAATGACAAACAAAGAATGAAACGGTGAACGATCACCAACATTGATAA
>NZ_NPKW01001052.1:0-411 GCF_002265885.1 Vibrio sp. 03_296 | reverse complement strand
ATTTGGCGCACGTTAAACAAARTCGTTAAGAGCAGTTGGAAATAACAGTTTTGGTCGGTAGGACAAACGTTTCCTTGTGCGTCTTACTGCTCAATAAAGTAAACAAAAATTTTTGTTTTGGGTAAGAAAATTACGGAATAAGAGATAATTTTCTTCAAGAAAGTCATAAAAAACGGCGCCCTTAGGCGCGTCTGTAATCAAATAACGGAAAATAGCGCAAAACCAGCTATTTATTCCTCAATTTTTGCACCTTCTGGAGTGCCGGTAATGACCACGTCAGCACCGCGATGAGCAAATAGGTCCGATCAGTGACGACACCAGGGATGCCGTTGATCGTGATCTTCCAGTTGTTTTGGATTGGTGATCTTCATACCGTAAACATCAAGGATGACGTTACCGTTGTCAGTAATC
>NZ_NPKW01001051.1:0-813 GCF_002265885.1 Vibrio sp. 03_296 | reverse complement strand
ATTAGAACAATGAAAAGCGCCAGAATAAGGTTTTACTTTACTTCTATTTTTTGCAAACGATCTGTTCGATGATCCAAAAGTCTCCACTTTCAGAGTTAGGCCGTTCATGCATTGCCCACGCTAAATGTCCGAGCTCGTGTTCTAGCACAGCAATAGGGAAGCTTTCAGCAAGGAGCACAAAGCTGTCATTCAGATTGACCATTGTCATCCCATTAACCCCCTCTTTGATGACCAATGGATGATTATCACTTAAAACCAAAACGTACTGCTCTTTTGGATCGTTTAAAAACGAGTTTATCTTCGAAGAACCGACTGCTTGTTTTAGGTCTGAATGCACAGAGGAGATAGACATACTGTCATGAGATATTGATACAGAATGGCTCTCCTTGAATACTCGAGTTATAGGGATACATGAGTTAGACAATATCGTATTTGAGCATGTTTACCGCTTCTTGAATTTTCCTTTTTAACTCCTCCTTGTTATCAACCTTATTATCAATATAAAAGGTAATATTGGAATTAACGCTTATTTTTTCTTCACAATCTGGGAAATTAAAATTTGGCTTCGTATTTCTTTGGCTAAGCATAATTAAAATTACGATGATAATAGAAGCGAGAGTTAATTATCTTAGTTCTTTCATGATTCCTTTGAGTATTATTGACTGTTAAGTTATTAACTATTTAAAAATAATTAATCCGATATTAACAATAGCAATCAATAATTCATATTACTTATTGAACGTTGTTGTGATATGGATCACGATTATAATGAAACTATGTAATTTCTATAAATTTTTAYYTGCATTAGAAATA
>NZ_NPKW01001050.1:0-864 GCF_002265885.1 Vibrio sp. 03_296 | reverse complement strand
CCGTAGCGTCAAACAAACAGGTTCAACACTCGAGCTCACAGCGTTCTCCGATGTTCTTGCCGAAGGCATCGAACTGCTGGGTTATGAGCTCAATTAATTGGTGTCAGTTTGAAATCTAGGGGGCTGAGATGGTTAAGATTCTCGCAGTGGACGATTCTGTCTCTATTCGTCAAATGGTCAGTCACACATTAAAAGATGCTGGATACGATGTTGAAACCGCCAATGATGGCAGTGACGCATTACAAAAATCCAAAACCACCAAGTTCGATGTGGTGATTTCCGACGTTAACATGCCTAACATGGGCGGCTTTGAATTAGTGCGCGCCATGCGGGCGATACCGCAATACAAGTTTATTCCCATTCTGATGTTGACCACCGAAACCAGCCCAGAAAAAAGATGGAAGGAAATACCGCAGGGCGACTGGTTGGCTAGTGAAGCCTTTTAATCCCGATACTTTGCTACAAACACTAAAACGCGTGCTTTAACCGCGCGCGGCAATGTCGGACTAAGGAGCGTCAGATGGCTTTGGATATGGAACAACTGCGTAGAATGTTCTACGAAGAGTGCCGAGAAAATTTGGAGGTTTTGGAAGATATCCTCCTCAATCTCGACCCCACTCAGGTTGAAAAAGATCTCATTGATACGATTTTTCGCGCAGCGCATTCTATTAAAGGCGGTGCGGCAACCTTTGAACCTGCTAGATCATCAGCGAATTTACTCATACGGTTCGAAGGCTTACCTCGACAAAGTGCGCATCGGCGAGTTAGTGGTGAGCAGAGACAGCGTCGATGTATTGCTAAGAAGCTGCGATGGCATTCGTTTATTGCTGGAAGGCCATGAAGCGGGTGAACCCGTCGGAACGG
>NZ_NPKW01000105.1:0-29783 GCF_002265885.1 Vibrio sp. 03_296 | reverse complement strand
GTCTAGCCAWTGTGCAAATGCAATGTTGGTTGGCAGCGGCAGCCCAAAACATCAAGAAGATAGCGTTGGTGGTGAACTATCTACGAAAAATGGGCTTAAATATGGCAGAAATAAGGCAGATACTTGCTTCTGTATACCCATGTAATGAATGGAAACTTCTGCGCACGATATAACAAAAAATATCACGATCGCGACCTACGGTCGCTTCCAAAAAAGAACCCCACTTAAAAAGCGGGGTTCGTCATCAATCTGAAGGGAGATGTGGCCATCTCCCTTTTCGTTCAGATAACGTATCTTTCAGGGTGAAACTGCGTCGTTACAACACCGCTTTGCGTTTGGGTAAAAAGACTTCCCCAAGCATGCAGCGCACTGAACCGCCGCCAATATCTTCAATGGTCGTTACGTCAAATGGCAGCAACTTACCGTGCGTTGCCAACTGATTACGCTGCGCTTCTGAAAAAGCATCATAGGCCGATTGCGACATCGCGATCACTTTGCTGCCATTGACCGTTTCCAGTTGCAAAATGTTGCCGCAGAAACGGTTCATCTGCTCAATGGAGATGGAGATCACCTGCTTGTCTTTGGCCAGTGATTTCAAGACGAAACGACGCTCAAACTCAGGGATCACTTCATCGCAAATTACACAAAATTGCTCACCAATCGCCATCATTACGTTGGTGTGGTAAATCGGTTTTCCCGATGGCAACAGGGTTTGGAAGGAGATCACACGCTCGTAACCAATGCGTTTGGCGTACTCTTCTAATACAAGGCGATCACAACGCTGCGACAATGCGGCATAAATGGTGCGATTCAGATGGTCAATCACCATCACGCCTGTGCTTTCTAAGAACGCCTCTTCCGTCACGTAATCGGTCAAAGAATCTTGGCGATGCACTTCGCGGCCAGCGGCCGTCAGTGCTTCAATCAAGGCTTGTGGGCGCACTTCTTCACGGCGGTTTTCACACGCCATCGGGAAGGTATAAAAGCCCCCTTCCGCCGTGGTGCTAAACCAGTTGTTGGGGAATACCGCATCGGGGGTCGCAATGTCCGATTCAGGGTAGTCAAACTCCACGACTTGCACCCCTTCCTGACGCAATTTGCCAACCATTGCGCGGAATTCTGCCAATGTTTTGCTTCTTACCTCTTCCTGAGAGAGGGCGATCTGATTCTGAAATTCGTTGTCGCGCGCGGTTTCTTCATTAAAGCGAAACTCTTTTGGCGGCACCATTACCACACAGTCTGCATTTTGGGTCGCATGAAGCTGAGGTCGTATTGTCTCATTCGGTAACAGCATCTGTTCATTCCTTATCACTAGATAAGGCAGATTGTAAATTTATTGTTAACTCTGTTTTTACTGAATTTCAGCTTTCCAAACACAACGTAAAGTAATAATTGCTGCATAAGAGGCATTTGATAGTAATTTTTATGGCCACCTTTACGATATATTGCGACTTCACTGCGCACTTCGCTGCGATAAGGCTGAGAAATCCCTTAGGATATGCCGCAAAGTGATAACCAACTGGTTACATTTAGCCGGTCAATCCGTTAGACTACTTTTCGCCCTTCCACCACTTCTTTTTTACCCGCACCTTCTGGCAGTGTGGGCGTTGTTATTTTTAGGAAGCGTTATGTTTAAACGATTTGAAAGTTTTACCAATCCGTTTCCGGCCGGAACGCCGGAACAACCACCTGAAGGGTTACTGGCTTTTTGCCGCCACTACACTCGTGGGTTTGAAAAGCCGCTGATTTTGATGTCACTGCTGTCCACCATCGTCGCGATTGTCGAGGTGTCGTTGTTTGGTGCCATGGGACAGCTAGTGGACTGGCTGAGCAACAGCGATCCACAAACCTTCCTTGAGCAAAACCAAAGTGAGCTGATTTATTACGGCGTGATACTTTTAGTGGTGATGCCAACCCTGATCGTGGGCTACTCACTGCTGGTGCATCAAAGTTTGCTGGGCAACTACCCAATGTCGATCCGCTGGCTAGCGCACCGCTATTTGCTTAATCAAAGCTTGAACTTCTATCAAGATGATTTTGCCGGGCGTGTCGCCACCAAAGTGATGCAAACCTCGCTGGCGGTGCGTGAATCGGTGATGAAAACCATGGACGTGTTTGTTTACGTGTCTGTCTATTTCACCAGCATCATTGTGATGCTCGCGGCGGCCGACTGGCGTTTGATGGTGCCGATGGTGATTTGGCTGCTGATCTACATCGGCATTCAAGTTTACTTTGTCCCTAAGCTCAAAGATGTTGCTTCGGCGCAAGCAGACGCCCGCTCTACTATGACCGGTCGCATTGTCGACAGCTACACCAATATCCAAACGGTGAAACTGTTTTCGCACAGCAAACGAGAAACCGAGTATGCCGAGAGTGGCATGCGCGAATTCTTAGACACGGTTCATCGTCAAATGCGCTTGGTAACCGGCTTCAATATTGCGGTGCAAGTGACCAACTATGTGCTGGTGTTTTCGATTGGCGCGCTCTCCATCCACCTTTGGTTAGGCGGTGCGATCAGCGTTGGCGCGATTGCCATTGCGGTGAGCTTAGCGTTGCGTATCAACGGGATGTCGATGTGGATCATGTGGGAAGTCGGTTCGCTATTTGAAAACATGGGTACTGTGGTCGATGGCATGAAGACGCTATCCAAACCGATTGATATTCAAGACAAACCACAAGCCACTGAACTCGTGGTGAAGCAGGGCGGCATTGAGTTTGACGACGTGAGTTTCCACTACGGCGAAAACAAAGGCGTGATTAACCATCTCAATTTGCACATCAAACCGGGTGAGAAAATTGGCCTAGTAGGGCGCTCTGGTGCGGGCAAATCAACGCTGGTTAACCTATTGCTGCGTTTCCACGATGTAGAGAGCGGCAAGATCAAGATCGACGGCCAAACCATCTCTGAGGTAACGCAAGATTCGCTGCGTGCGCAAATTGGTATGGTGACGCAAGACACCTCACTGCTGCACCGCTCGATTCGCGAGAACATTCTTTACGGAAATCCCGATGCCAGCGAAGAAGAGCTGTTGCGCGCCACCAAGCAAGCGCACGCGCATGAGTTTATCGAAACCCTCACCGACCCGTTTGGCAATGTCGGCTACGATGCGCAAGTGGGCGAGCGCGGGGTGAAACTCTCGGGTGGTCAACGTCAGCGCATCGCGATTTCTCGCGTACTGCTCAAAGACGCGCCACTTTTGGTGCTGGATGAAGCCACCTCAGCCCTCGACTCGGAAGTGGAAGCAGCCATCCAAGAAAGCTTAAACGAGCTGATGCAAGGTAAAACCGTCATTGCCATTGCCCACCGCTTGTCGACCATCGCACAGATGGATCGCCTGATCGTGCTGGATAAGGGCAATATTGTCGAGCAAGGCACGCACCAAGAACTGCTGCAAAACAACGGTATTTACGCGCAGTTGTGGGCGCACCAAACCGGCGGTTTTCTTGCCGACGATTGCCCAGAAATGGAAGAGAGCCAAATCGCTTAATCGACGTTTTATAACTTAAAATCAACGCCCTGTTCATCACAGGGCGTTGTCATTTACATACCAACACTTCCCCCACCCTGTGGCAACCAACACCAATTAGGATTAGAATTCCGCCATCCGAATAACCAACGATAAAAACGAACACCAAAAATGAACAAAAGCTTATTGACCAACGTGATTGCCTTAGCGGCTTTGGCAGCAGGTTTCGCACTGAAAAACGACTACCTTCTTTATGCTGGCTTGTTTGCCTTCTCTGGCGCCATTACCAACTGGCTAGCGATTCATATGCTGTTTGAAAAAGTGCCGGGGTTATACGGCTCGGGCGTCATTCCTGCGCGCTTTGAGGAGTTTAAAGCGGCGATCAAAAACCTAATGATGGAACAGTTTTTTACCAGCGAGAACATCGATAAGTTTCTCAGCAAAGAGATGGCCGGTGGCAAGAGCTTTAATCTCGAGCCCATCATTGCCAAAGTCGATTTCAACCCAACCTTCGACTCGCTGGTTGATGTTATCGCCCAATCGCAATTTGGTGGCATGCTGGCGATGTTTGGCGGCACAGAAGCCTTGATTCCCCTCAAACAACCGTTTGTCGAGAAGATGCAGCAAGCCATGGTGGATCTCAGCCACAGCGACACCATCAAGCAGGCATTGAAAGAAGAACTCGAAGCGCCCGCGATGATGGAAGAGATCCAACAAAACATTGAAAACATCATTGATCAGCGTCTTAACGAATTGACGCCGAAGTTGGTGAAAGAGATGGTGCAGAAGATGATCAAACAGCATTTAGGCTGGCTTGTGGTTTGGGGTGGCGTGTTTGGCGGCCTGATTGGTGTGATCACTTCCGTCGTGGCTTAGCCACTTACCGCAGTAGAAACAACAGAGGGAAGTCCAGGGCTTCCCTCTTCTATTTTGGCGCTGACTTGCCTCCCTCGCTGGGTTATGTCCCGTGTGTCTGGCCTGTCGTGTTACTTTTGGTATAAGGTCGACAGCAACTCTGGGTTCACACCAAAGCCCGTTTTGTGCTCCTCAATCACCACTTCGCTGCGCGTTTGAATCACTCCCGGCAGAGTACCGAGCTTGCTTGACATAAACTCCTGATACGCTTTCATGCTTTTGACACGCACTTTGATCATGGTGTCAAAATCGCCCGACAAAGAGTAACACTCCTCAATCTCCGGCATATCGGCGACGGCTTTGGCAAACTTTTCAAAGATGGAAAAGCTGGTTTGATCAAGACGTATATGAATAAACACCTGAACATCCAAGCCCAACTTTTCGGCATTGAGTTCAGCGTGATACCCCTTGATGTACCCTTCTTTCTCTAAACGTTTGACGCGTTCAGAACACGGTGAGGTGGTCAAGTTGACCTGCTTAGCCAGCTCAACCACCGGCAAACGGCCTTTTAAATGCAAGATGCGTAAAATTTGCAGATCGATGCGATCTAACGGGTAACCAGACATCCTTCGTCCCTTATCATTTTTTTGCCAGTTTACTGGCTAACCCAGTTCGCTATCAATAGCTGAGAGTTTAATGAAATGTAGGGAGTTATTCAGTAGAGATATTTTTCGATGGTTAATAAGATTTTTTTCTTATTTTTCTGTTATTTATTGAACTTCTTGATGAATTTAATGAGCCAGAAAGAAAAGAGTCTTTATTCTAAACAGAGATAATGCAGACAGACGATATGAATCATAATGCATTATACAGAATGATATTCCCATGTCGTTTTTACGCAGCGATATTTATAATAACTCAAGCTGCTGTCAATCTACTTTACTCGTCAGTTTCAACCGGCACTTTAAAGCGATTGAACACAGGAGAAAGCATGCAAACCGTCATGATTAAATACCAGCCTTTTGGCATAGGCGAGTGGACGACTCTTTACGTTTCCACTGATTTGGCAAACGCATTAGAGAAAGAGTATATGAGTTACGGCTGGCCTGTAGAGGTCAACCGAGAGTGTACTGAGCTCGAAAGCGATTTCGCTTAAGTAAGAAGGTCTAACCGATCGTCGGTTGAACCATTTGCGGTGAAAGGGATTTCACCGTTGCTGTATTCTGCGTATTACAGTAACGGCAGAAATGCTGAGGTTCCATGTGGTAATAGTGGTCACCAGAAACAAACTTGGTCATCAGTTGGGTAAAACTGTGTAGCCGACTTGAAAACGTATCACTCTGCTCTACCTGACAACGACGCATAACGACTTTGTGTGCGGTTGTTTTTTTACACGCTGAGCAATAGATTTGTGGCATGACCCTTCCCCTGATGTACGAATGCTGCTAATGATAATTGACACATTTTGACCAAATTAATTCCACACTCAAAAAGCGCTTTTTAATTTTTGTGCTCTAGGTACAAAAAATAGTTCTGCAACTTCAACAAATTGCGATCTTTGTCGCCCAATGCCGTGCGGATTGAACGCAAGAATAAAGCAAACATTTAGCGGATTTGTTAGCGGCAAGAAAAGATTCTGTCGGTCGTTAAAAAATAAACCCCTCACCAGTATCACCAGCGAGGGGCTCGATTATTTACAATGTAAATTGAGTATCGTGTTCGTTCTTGTTGAACACGAGATCAAGATTACTCTAGCTCAACCAACTTGTTCTCAAACTCACGATGCTGCTCTAAAACGGTGTTGTCAGCGCCACCAGTTAGTTTGCTCACACCAACAATCGCGATGGTTGAGAAGATGATTCCCGGTACGATTTCGTACACGTCAAACCAACCGCCAGTCAATTGTTTCCAAACCACGATAGTGATACCACCAATCAGGATACCCGCCAGCGCGCCGTTGCGGTTCATACCTTTCCAGTAAAGGCTTAGCACAACAGCGGGACCGAAGGCGGCACCAAAACCAGCCCAAGCATAAGAGACAAGGCCCAATACCGAGCTATCTGGTGTCATGGCGAGGATAAGCGCGATGATAGAAATCACCACCACACCAATACGACCCACCATCACGATTTCTTGCGAGCTTGCGTCTGGCTTGATCACTTGCTTGTAGAAGTCTTCCGCCAGTGCTGAGGACGAAACCAACAGTTGAGAGTCCGCAGTACTCATGACCGCTGCTAGAATCGCAGCCAACAAGATACCTGCAATCACTGGGTGGAACACAGTGTTCACCAGCAACATGAAGATTTTCTCGCCGTCGGCCAGTTCGGTACCTGGATGGCCGTTAACCCATACAAGGCCAACCAAACCAACGAGAATTGCCCCCGCCATCGACAGCGCAGTCCAACCCACCGCAATACGACGAGCCGTACCCAATTCACGGTTGGTACGAGAGGCTTTAAAACGCGCCAAAATATGTGGCTGACCAAAATAACCTAGACCCCAAGCGACCAGTGAAATAATCGCAATCGCGCTAAGAGGCTCACCTTTGGCATCGTTCCATAGCGTCAGAAGCTCTGGGTTAATGTTGTGCATGTCGGTTGCCAGTTGGCCAAAGCCCCCTTCCATCACGGCAATAGGAACAATCATCAATGCTGCCGCCATCAATAGGCCCTGCACCAAATCCGTCCAAGAAACCGCGAGGAAACCACCAAACAACGTGTACGAAACCACACACAAGGTGCCAATGATCACTGCGGTGCTGTAATCTAGACCAAACACAGTTTCAAACAGTTTGCCCCCTGCAACCAAGCCTGAGCTGGTATAGAAAAGGAAGAAAAGCAGAATAAAGAAAGCAGAAATTGTCTGAATCAGTTTTGATTTGTCATCGAAGCGACGAGACAAGAATTCAGGCAATGTAAGTGCATCCGTTTGAATACTGTAGGTGCGAAGACGTTTGGCACTGACTAACCAGTTTGCCCAAGTACCCACCAACAAACCACCAGCAAGCCAGAACGACTCGATACCCGCAGCGTACGCATAACCTGGTAGGCCCAACAACAACCAACCACTCATGTCCGATGCCCCAGCAGACAGCGCCGCTGGCCATGGACCTAGGCTACGGCCACCCAAGAAATAATCACTTGAGCTAGACGTTTTCTTATAGGCGTAAACCCCGATCGCCACCATAAGAATCAAATAGGCAATAAAAGTGCCCGTAATAGCGAAGCTACTCTCTATCATTAGATAGTCCTCATTAGAATAATAATCCTTCCTTGGCTCTCCCAAACGGCGTGGGGGAGCATGGAAAGGTTAGTGAGTATCGTTCCCCAACTCGAGTAGAGTTGCGTTACCACCCACTGCGGTAATATTTATGGTACGCGTACGTTCTGTAATGAAACGCAGCGAAAGATGCGGATCATGAGCAAGCAGAGCACCTGCTTGATCCGTTGCAGAAACCAAACCGACGATAGCACCGTCACGTTTGGCCAATTGTAGATTGAGCTCATGCTCAACCTGCGCATTACCCACGTAACCGACACTGCGTACATCACGGTCGATGAGCTGTAAAAGCGCATCGTAGGCAACCATTTGTACTAGGTTGGAAGGGAAATGCGTCTGTTCAAGGGCGCTGCTGAGCAAGCCGTTGAACTCTGAGTTATCACTGCAAACGATGACGCTGTTACCAGCAATCAGCGCGCAGGTCACTAAAGCAAAAGCGTTGTACAGAGCTTGCTCTGAATCGCTTTGCTCGTTTTCAACGATCACCAGCGCCACCCCACGGCCCGCGGTGTACAACTCGTTGGTTTCTCCGGTAGGCCCAACCAAAAGGTGAGCGTCAGCCAATAGCGAAGAGGCTTGTTGCAAGTGGTAAGAAACCACCTTGGCAACCAGCGCATGCTTCCCATCCAGAGCGGCTTTAAATGCAAGCAAGTGCTCACATTTGTAATCAAAATTGGTCAGATTCCACTGTTCCCATGCTGAGAAAGCATCCGAAAAACTCGTCACTTGATGAACCATGATGTTGCTCCTTATGCGTTCTCAGTCTGGTTAAATTGCACTTGGGTAAAGCGGTACAAGTAGTGTGGACCACCTGCTTTTGGCCCAGTCCCCGATAAGCCCTGACCACCGAATGGCTGCACGCCAACCACTGCACCCACTTGGTCACGGTTGATGTAGCAGTTACCCACTCGCGCGTGTTTTTCGATCCAGCGGTAGGTAGTTTCGTTACGGCTGTGAATACCCATGGTCAAACCAAAGCCTGTGCGGTTGATTTGTTCCACCACGCGAGTCAATTCAGACGCTTTGAAACGCACAATGTGCAGGATCGGGCCAAACTGCTCTTCTTTAAGTACGTCGATGCCTGAGATTTCAAACGCCGTTGGTGCGACAAAATCACCATGCTGACAATCGTCCGCCAGTGTCAGTTGCGCAATCGGCTTCTGAGTTTGGTTCATCTGCTCGATATGCTGCAGCAGCTTTTCTTTCGCACGAGCGTCAATCACTGGCCCCACATCGGTTTTGTGTAGATGCGGCACGCCAACACTCAGTTCATTCATCGCCCCTTGGATCAAGCCAATCACTCGGTCGGCAATGTCTTGCTGAACGAACAGCACGCGCAATGCCGAACAGCGTTGACCTGCAGAAGCAAAGGCAGAGCGAATCACATCACGCACCACCTGCTCTGGCAGCGCAGTACTATCAACGATCATCGCATTTTGACCACCGGTTTCGGCGATAAACGGCACCGGTTTGGCTTCACGTTGTGCCAAGGTCACGTTGATGCGTTGCGCCGTGGCGGTGGAGCCCGTAAACGCCACACCCGCAATTGCAGGGTGAGAGGTGAGCGCCGAGCCAATATCCGCACCACGACCAGGAATCAGTTGAACAACGCCTGCTGGGAAACCTGCTTGTAGCATGAGTTCTACCGCACGCACCGCGATCAAACTGGTTTGTTCCGCCGGTTTCGCTACGACAGTGTTGCCCGCCACGAGCGCTGCGGTCACTTGACCAAGGAAAATCGCCAGTGGGAAGTTCCACGGGCTAATGCAGACGAATACCCCCAAACCTTCACGGCTGGCAATGCGTTTCACGCCATCAAAACCTTCTAGTTCAAAAGGTTGCAGATTTTGCGCTTGTTTGGCGTAGTAACGACAGAAATCGACCGCTTCACGCACTTCATCAATACTGTCATGCAGTGTCTTGCCCGCTTCTTGGTGACAAAGCGCCACCAACTCAGCCAAGTTGGCTTCCATCAAGTCAGCGAGGTTGTCTAGGCAACACGCTTTCTCCACCAAGGGTGTGCGATTCCAATCGGCAAAAGCCGCTTGTGCGATGTCGATCGCTTGGGAAACATGATCAAGGTTGGCAAACGCAATTTGCCCCACTTGGATACGACGATCATACGGCGCTGTGACACTTTCCGCTTGACCGTCCTTGATCATGCTTTCGGCCAGTGATGCGCCGTTGATGATTGGGCCAGCTAACCACTGTTTGCTCAAGAAGGACTCGACCTGAGCTTCAAACGGCTTAGCTTCGCTTTCGATATCCACGTTAACGCCATAGGAGTTTTTACGCTCAGGGAAAATCGCCGCTGGCAATGGGATCTTGGTATTGTTCAGGGTTTCAAATGAGGTCAGCGCTTCTACTGGGTGTTTGGTGAGCTCTGCCACTGGGCAGCGCGCATCGACCAAACGGTGGACAAACGAGCTGTTGGCACCGTTTTCCAGCAGACGACGTACAAGGTATGGCAGCAAATCTTTGTGGCTGCCCACAGGCGCGTAAATGCGCACTGGCTGACGATACTGCTCCATCACATGGTTATAAAGTGAATCACCCATGCCATGCAAACGTTGGAACTCGTAGTCACTGTGAGTCGCCATGGTGGCAATCGAGGAAACGGTTTGTGCGTTATGGCTAGCAAATTGCGGGAAGATGTTGCCGCGCACTTCATCGCTTAACAGGAAGCGAGCACACGCTAAGTACGCCACATCAGTGGCTTCTTTGCGAGTGTAAACAGGGTAGTTATCGTAACCGCGCTGCTGAGACCACTTCACTTCGCTGTCCCAATACGCGCCTTTCACCAAACGCAGTGGGATCAAATCCCCTTGCTCTTTAGCAAGTGCGTTGAGCCACACCAACACCGGCAGAGCACGTTTGGAATACGCTTGCACCACCAGACCAAACTTGCCCCAACCTTTTACCGTTTCACTGCGGTAGAGTTTTTCAAACAGTTTGAGAGAGAGCTCTAGACGGTCGGCTTCTTCCGCATCGATGGTGATCGCAACGTCTAGCTCGACGGCGCATTTAAGCAGTTGTGCTAAGGTGTCAAACAGCTCGCTCATCACTCGGTGCTCATTGGCCACTTCATAGCGAGGATGCAAGGCAGAGAGCTTGATCGATACCGACGGCGCGGGGCTGGTGTCGTTACCATAAGTTTCACGACCCACCGCTTCAATCGCCATCAAATAATCTTTGAAGTATTTATTGGCGTCCGCTGTGGTCAGCGCCGCTTCACCCAGCATGTCAAAAGAGTAAGTGAAGCCTTTATCGCGCATCGGGCGGCCATTTTTCTGCGCCTCTTCGATGGTGCGACCACGAACGAACTGATGACCCATGATCTTCATTGCCTGATACATGGCTTTGCGGATCACTGGCTCAGAAAGCTTGTTCACTAAGCGATTAAGCGCTTGGTTTGCGCTTTGTGTCTCTTCATCTGCTAACCCAATCACTTTGCCTGTTAACATCAAGCCCCAAGTCGAGGCGTTAACAAACACAGATTCTGAGTTCTTAAGATGCGATTTCCAATCTGCTACGCTCATTTTATCTTTGATCAGAGCGTCTGCCGTGGCCGCATCCGGAATACGCATAAGTGCTTCTGCCAAACACATCAGCAAAATGCCTTCATGCGTGTCTAGGCTGTATTCCAACAACAGTGCATCGATCAGTTGAATCGACTTCTTGTCGGCGCGAATCGCTTCAATTAGCTGAGTCGTTCGGCTGGCGATCGCTTGCTTTTCTTCCGCTGAAGGGGTTGCCAGTGGCAGGAGCTGCTCCAGCCATTGAGATTCGTCCACCATATACAATGGGGAGATCAATGCCCATAGCTTATCGAGCGGCTGCGCGACAAACTCCGGCTTTAACACATCTGTTGCTGTAAACATGCGTTTTCCTCAATCTCATCCCCGAAAACCGCTTCGGGGCTACACAATGGCTGGCAGTGTATTTTGAGCCTGAGAGGATTACTTGTCAAAAACTCCGAGCTTTTTGCTAAAAACTCGCTTTTTTAACAAAACAACTACATGATCACACGAATTTAAGCAAAATATTGTGTCGTAAAAAGCAACTTATTTAACGCCAAATTGCTTTTTGTATTGCGAAGGTGAAACGCCCTGTAAGCGAGTAAAGGAGTGGGTAAAGGTACTTTGGCCGGAAAAACCGGTCAGCTCGGCAATTTGCCCCAAGCTTAATGTGCCTTTTTCAATCAGATCTTTGGCCATATCGATGCGCTTACCGAGCAGGTATTGATGCGGCGTAATGCCCATTTGCTCTTTGAAGAGGCTGTGGAACTGGCTTTCACCAAGGAAAACACTGCCAGCAAGCTGCGCCACGCTGATCTTGTGGCTCAGATGGGTTTCGATATAGCGATCAATCGCATCGAGATCAAAACGCGACTCTTTTCTTGGCGTCTCAAACGCCGACATATGACGTTGCATCAACGCCATCACGGTATCGTTGCAAGCCCGGCTCAATAAAAGATCCTCGGGGTTGGACTGCATTTCATGCACCAACATCTGGATCAACTTCTGAATTTGCGCATCCAATTGAAAATAAAGGTGAGATTTTTCAATTTGATTGATTTTTTGCAGCAGCAGCGGATCATCATCATTGGGTACGGGCATATTCAGCACCAAAATATCCGACTGGCCAATCACGCCACCAAACGCGTGATCAGAGCAAGCCGTGACAATGCAGCCTTGACCCGGTCCAACAAGATTACCCTGCCCTCGCACTTCAAACTCCGCCTGCCCCTTCAAACCAATCACAATTTGCGTGTAATGATGATCATGGCAATCCATGTAAGAAGGTAACGTCACCAGCTCTGCCGGCTTGGGCAGCTTGATATTGGCGATGATCTCAGGTTGAGGCTTAGTGCTTTCGTTCATAGGGATGCAGAGTAGAACAAGGACAGAAGAATGATACCTCACCTCAACCCGCATGCAAGTCAAACCGAGAAGAGGTGCAACGATCTTTATGGTGCTCCCTTTGATCATTGTTCCGGAACGATGATCATGTAGCGACGTTCTACGGTCATCGTTCCACGGACCAAATCATAAAGAGGCAATCCATCTCATTGATGAATAGAGGGTTTTCCCTCCTTTTGCTACATAACAATTTTGCATACAGTGTTTGCAAGAGATCGTGACAAGCATACGTCGCTGTCTCTTGGTATCTTGTGATACCTCTAAATTGACGTAGCAAGACCCTCGCTATGTGATTTAGAACCTCTTCTACACGTCGACAAGATTGATATCTTGTGTTGCCAGCCCCTCTTCAGGCTGGCCTTTTTTTGTCTGCGATTCCATTTCTTTCCACCAATATTGATAAATCCCACAAAAAAAACGACGCTTTTCGAGGGATAACTTGGCTAAAAACAAAGAATTGCACACCAATTAAATGCATATTTACACGTTACCACTGTGCTGTATAGGTGAGTTGTACTGTGTCTAATTGTCTGAGCAATATCGAATTTTCCCTTTTTAACCAACTTCCCGGCTGTTGGGGCTGTAAAGATCGCCACTCGGTTTTTCGTTACGCTAACCAAGATTACGCTTGGCTGGTTGGCCATCGTCGCCCTGAAGATTGTATTGGCCTCACCGACTTCGATATGCCGAGCCCGACGGTAGAATGCGCAGCTGAGTTCCAGCGCCAAGATCAATATGTGATGGAAAGCGAACGAACACTGAAAATTCTCGATATTCACCCCTACCCAGATGGCCGCTGGCACGCGCATATTTTTACCAAATCCCCTTGGTACAACGACAGCGGCGAAGTGCAAGGGACGATTTTTTATGGTCAAGAGCTCACCGACACCGCAGTGTTAGAAGTGGGGTATTGGATCTGTCGCGCAACCGGGATTACCGATGGCAACCTGCCTCGTTTTCGCTTTAATGATGCCAGCTTGTCGATCAGTGATTTGACCGCTCGGGAACAAGAAACGCTGTTTTTGCTACTGTACGGACGCAAGCCGCAGTACATCGCCAACATTATGGGGATTTCAATTAAAACCGTCGAAGGTCACGTGGCGAGGCTGCGCACCAAGTTCGCGGCAAACAGCAAAAACGAATTGATTGATAAGGCATTAGAAGCAGGCTTTGGATCTTTGATCCCAGAAAGCTTACTCAACACCCAGCTCTCTGTGGTACTTAATGGCGATCATTTAAGCCAATGATCGCCATGATAATGGCGCTAACCGTGCAAGCTTAACGTGCAAATAGCGCTTAAGGCGCGAGACGATCGATATGCCACTCGCCTTGTTCTTGGCTGTAAAGGAAACGGTCGTGCAGGCGATGCTCGCCCCCTTGCCAAAACTCAATGCTTTGTGGCTTCACGCGGAATCCGCCCCAGAAACTCGGCACCGGAATTTCACCGTTGGCAAACTTTTGTTTTAGCTCAAGAAACTTACCTTCGAGAACGCCACGAGCGGAAATTCGGCTGCTCTGACGGCTGGCCATCGCCGCTAGTTGGCTCTCTTTCGGGCGAGAAGTGAAGTACTTCATGTTTTCCATTGCGGTCAGTTTTTCTGCCACACCCGTGATGTGCACTTGACGCTCAAGCGGGTGCCAAGGAAAGTGAAGGCTGATCTTGCTGTTGTGCTCTAAGTGCTGCGCCTTGCGGCTGCCCAAATTGGTATAAAACACAAAGCCGTCTTTATCGACATTTTTCAGCAAAACGATACGTTGAAAAGGCATGCCATCTTTGTCCACGGTCGCGACCGTCATGGCCGTCGGATCACTCAAGTTCGCCTTGATCGCTTGCTCTAGCCAAAAGTTAAACTGATCAATTGGGTCGTTTTTTAAATCTTTACGACGCAAGCCGCCTTTGGTGTATTCACGGCGAATATCGGCAAGTTCCATCTTCACTCCTTCACATATTTTTTGCCGATTGTGCGCCCGAATGTGTTCAAACTCAAGCCTTGAAGCCCGCCTGTTGTTACAAGCGCGATTCGCTCCAATGCTCAGCACCAGAAAACTCAGATCAAATTCGCGTTGTGGTGGTCACTCGGTTTATCTTTTTGGTTGCACTGGTAAAGTAATCCAATCCCTCTATTTTATTGATAAGGCATTGTGTGTCGCTGGTTTCTCGTTGGTCTGGTTATCGCTTTTTCCTCTTTATGTTGCTGCTCGGTGGCATCGGTTTAACCGTGACGCATTTTGCCGCTTCGCATTATCAGCAGAACAAATGGGCGTCGATTCTGAAAAACTATGCCGATCGCGCCAATCAACAACTCAGCTCTGAGCTGGCAAAGTTTGAGCAAATTCCCAACCTGCTCAGTCACGATCCTCGTTTACTCACCTACCTCACCCAACCTGAGTCAAACGGGTTAAATCAACTGCTGGCAGAATGGTCGAAGCAAACATTGGCCGATACCATCTATCTGCATAATCAACAAGGTGTGGTCATTGGCTCGAGTAACTATCAACAAGACGATACCTTTGTCGGGGAAGATTTTTCCTTCCGCCCCTACTTCATTGAAGCGATGCAAGGTCACATCGCTCGCTACGTCGCGTTAGGTATCCGCTCCAATAAACGCGGCTATTTTTACTCCGCGCCGATTTGGCTGGAGAACAGGATTGCCGGCGTCATCACGGTGAAAGTGAGCCTGGAAGAGCTGGAAAACAGCCTTGCGCCAGAACGAGCAGACATTATGGTCCTCGATCAAAACAACGTGGTGTTTCTCAGCAACCAAGCCACTTGGCGATACACCGCCTTGGCACCGATCGCCCCCGAACGCATAGAGGCAATGGTGCAAAACCAGCAATATGGCAGTCAAGCGCCTAAGGCGCATCCAAGCGTTCAGTTGGGCGATCCCGCCAATCCTCAAGCACAACAGCGCATGATGCCACAACATCAACTGTATCTATCGGCCACCAACGACAATGGTTTTCGCGTTGTCACCCTCGCGGCACATCAACAACGTTTGATAACCGTGCTGCAAGCCGATGTGATTTTTGTGCTGATATTTAGTTTACTCAGTTTGATCGCCTTTGCTTGGCAGCAAACACTCAACAACAAACGCCAATTGGCACTGCTTAACAAACAGTTAGAATTCAAAGTCAAGCAGCGCACTGAGGTTCTCAGCGAGAGCAACCAACGTCTGCAACAAACCATTATTCAATATGAAAAGACGCAGCAAGAGCTCAAACAAACCCAGCAAGAACTGACTCAAGCGGCGAAGTTGGCACTGCTTGGCGAACTTTCTGCCAGTATTAATCATGAAATCAATCAACCGCTGGCGGCGCTGCGCACCTACACCGAAAACAGCTTGAAACTGATGTCGATGGAGAAACATCAGTTGGTTGAACACAACTTGCAACAAATGCTGCAACTCAACGAAACCATCAGCGAAGTGATTGCGCGCCTGAAAATATTCACCCGTAAATCGACCCCGGATGAGCGTCACTATTACGCGAATTTGCACGACTCCGTGCACAACGCAACGCGCATCCTGAGCAATAAACTGATCAAATCGGGCGTAACGTTAAAAGTCGCGACCATTCCAGCTTCGCTCGCCGCCAATATTCACCATATCGAGCTTGAGCAAGTGCTGATCAACCTCATCCACAACGCGATACAAGCTTTGGAAGGGCAAGCCGATGGTCAAATCATGATTGAATGCGCCATTGAGCAAGACGCTTGCCAGTTGATTGTCAGCGACAACGGTCCAGGGATTGAGGCAACCAAGCTGGCACACCTTTTCGACCCATTTTTTACCACCAAGCCAGAAGGTCTTGGGCTTGGTTTAACCATTTCCAAACGCATTATTGAAAGCTATCAAGGCAGCTTGGAGGCCGAGCTTCATTCCCCTCACGGGATGCGTTTTACCCTTTCACTGCCACGCCTTTTGTCCAGTGATGCGTCAACACAAGAATTCGTATGAACAGCCAAATTTACTTTATCGATGACGAACCCCATATCCGCGATTCCGTTAGCCAAGCGCTGATGATTGAGGGTGTTGAGGTCACTAGTTTTCCCAATGCCGTCGAAGCACTTAAGCACATTGATACCCAGCAAGCGGGCGTGGTGGTCACCGATATCCATATGCCCGTCATGAACGGCTTAGCGTTGTTGAAAGAGCTGCGCAGTCGCAACCCTCACTTTCAAGTGATCGTGCTCACCGGCTATGGTGATGTGAAAACCGCGGTAGAAGCGATGAAAGGCGGGGCGTACGATTTTCTTGAGAAGCCATTTTCCACCGACAGCCTACTCAAAGCGATTCGTAACGCCGAAGACAAGCTGGCGTTATTACAAGAAAACATTTGGCTGAAAAAAGAGCTCGACATGCAAACGCACGCGGGCTCAAAACTGATTGGTCATTCGCAAGCCATGGTGCAGATACGGCGTGCGCTCATCAGTGCGCAAACCGACCTACCACTGATTCTCTATGGCGACAAAGGAACCGGTAAACGGCTGTGCGCGCAGTTCTTTTATGATATTCACAACCGTAATGAAGGCGAGTTGGTGCCAATTTCTGGCTTCTATTTTAGTGACCTCAGCAGTGAGGAGATGCCGCAGAAACTGAGACAACTGCTCGCTCAGCACCCCAATGACACGCTATTTATTCACGATGCGGAAGTGCTGAAAGCCAAACAGTGGCAAATACTCACGGAAACCCCACTTGGCACCACCAAGCTCGTCTGTGCCGCGCTCTCTTTACCCAGCACTATCACCGGTAAAATACAGAGCATTGCCCTGCCCACGCTCGACCAGCGTAAAAACGACATTCCCGCCCTGTATAAACACTTTGTGCGTAACGCGTGTAGCCGCTACCAAGTTCAGCCACCGCGCATCACCGCCGAAGAGCTGGAAACCGTACAACAACAAACGTGGCCGGAAAACATTCGCCAACTGCGCCAGTTTGCCGAGTTACGCGCGCTCAAATCACCACAATTTCTCTCAGCAGATGTTGATGAGCTGCAACAAGCCCAAGCGCAAACCATGGCACAACGTTTGGATTACTTTGAATACACCTTACTGTTTGACGCGCTAAAACGACATGGCGGACGCTTAAAAGAGGTGCAACAAGAATTACAGGTCTCACGTAAAACCCTGTATGATAAACTCAAAAAGCATCAGTTAGATAAATCTCAGTTTAAAGATCAGTAACATCTTCCATCGCAATGAAAGGTTACATCGATTTAACAATTGAATAGACTGAGTTTAAAATCATAAAGATAAATTCTATTCATCATCAAACAAGGACAGTGCATGAGCAGTGAAAACTACAATAAGCTCAGTCGTGAAGAGCTCGATTTTGTAGATGACAAAACCGCCGCTTTGCTTCTAAACACACCGACCAATGCCCGCCTGATGTTGTGGGTGATTGTCCTATTTTTCGCAGTCGCCATTGGTTGGGCTGCTTGGGCCGAAATCGATAAAGTCACCGTCGGCCAAGGAAAAGTGATTCCCTCTTCTCAAATCCAAATCGTGCAAAACCTCGAAGGCGGATTGGTGAAAGAAATTTTGGTCAAAGAGGGGCAGTTGGTTCAAAAAGGCCAGCAGTTACTTTTGATTGACGATACCCGTTTTCGCTCCGACTACCGTGAACGCGAACAGCAAGTTGCCAACTTAACCGCCGCGGTTTTGCAACTGACCAGCTCAATCGACAGCGTGGAAATTGATGAAGAATTTACCAATGCAGAATGGGAAAAGAGCGTGGTGATCAAATACGGTCAGTTGGCCTTTCCTGCCGAGCTGGAACAACAGCAGCCAGAACTGATCGCCCGTCAACGTGCGGAATACCGTCAAGATCTCAACAACCTACGTAACCAAATCTCGGTACTGACTCAGCAAGTCAAACAGAAGCAGCAAGATCTGGTTGAGATTCAAGCGCGAGTGAAAAACCTGCGTCAAGGGCACGTGTTTGCCAAGAAAGAGTTGGAGATCACCCAACCTTTGGCAGACGAAGGCGTCGTACCGAAAATTGAACTGCTCAAATTGCAGCGCCAAGTGAATGACACGCGCCGTGAGCTCACCTCGACTGAGCTGAAAATGCCTGTGCTTCAATCCACCATTCGTGAAGCCATGCTTAGCCGCATTGATGCCGCACTGAAATTCCGCTCAGAACAGCAAGAAAAACTCAACAAAACCCAAGATCAGTTGTCGGCCTTAGTGGAATCCGCCGTGGGTCTGCGTGACCGAGTCAAACGCACCGTCGTTATTTCGCCTGTTACCGGCAAGATCAAAACTCTTAACATTAACACCGTCGGTGGGGTTATCCAGCCGGGTATGGACATCGTCGAGATCGTACCCACAGAAGATTCCTTGTTGGTGGAAGCGAAAATCGCACCGCAAGACATCGCGTTTCTTCGTCCAAATCTTCCTGCCGTGGTCAAGTTCAGTGCGTACGATTTTACCAAATACGGTGGATTGGATGGTGAACTGGAGCACATCAGCGCCGACACCACCCAAGATGAAGAAGGCAACAGTTTTTATATCGTGAGAGTTCGAACCGAAAAAACCAACTTTGGCCAAGATGCTGAGCTGCCCATCATTCCGGGCATGACCGCTTCTGTGGATATTATTACTGGCAAGCGAACGGTACTTGAGTACCTGCTTAAGCCGATACTAAGCGCACAAAATAATGCCCTTAAAGAGTAAGCCACACATGGCGCGCGAACAATGGACTCGATTCACGCGTGCCACCTTCCATACCGGACGCTGGGTTTTACTGGCGGGGCTCAGTATGGCTGGTTTTTACTCTCAAGCGCTCAACACCACAGAGCAAAAATGGATTGCTGCGGTCACCGCGACCTATGGCGAGCGCGCGGGACAACGCGTCAACACTTGGCGCGAAAATATTGATTTCTTTAAGTTATTAGAAGAAAACGAAAAGCTAGAAGGCATTAACGACTTTTTTAACCAACTCTATTTTGTCGACGACATCGACCTATGGGGACAAAAAGACTATTGGGCGACCCCTCTAGAATTTTTGGGCAGTAATGCGGGCGATTGCGAAGATTTCACAATTGCTAAGTATTTTTCTTTGATCGAACTGGGAGTCTCAGATAGTAAACTCCGTTTGGTATACGTTAAAGCAATAGAACTCAATCAGTTCCATATGGTTTTGGCATACTATAAAACGCCCAGCTCAGAGCCGCTGATCTTGGACAACATTAATCCCAAAATCATGAAAGCGTCAAAGCGCCCAGACTTACTGCCGATTTACAGCTTTAACGGTAAAAATCTTTGGTTGATGAAATCTGCCAACGCCAATGGTCAGTTGGCGGGTGATTCATCACGACTAAGCCTATGGAACGATCTCCGTTCCAGAGAAAAAACACTCAAATTGAATAAACCTATTATCAATTATGACGAGTAATGAGCATGACACTATATAAACAACTCGTGGTTGGTATGATTACAGTCTTTGTACTGCTGATGGCATCAGTCTTTGTAATCGAATTCAATACCACTCGGAATAGCCTAGAGCAGCAACAACGCTCTGAGATGAATAACACCATCAACACGGTAGGATTGGCGCTAGCCCCTTACCTAAAAGACAAAGATAAGGTGGCGGTGGAATCCGTGATCAACGCTTTGTTTGATGGCAGTTCGTACTCAGTAGTTCGATTGATTTTCCTCGATTCAGGGGAAGAGATCATTCGTACCTATCCGATACAACCGAGCTCCGTACCCACTTGGTTTAGTCAGCTAAACCTGTTCCAACGTATTCACGATCAGCGCATCGTGACCAGTGGCTGGCTGCAGCTTGCTGAGGTGGAAATTGTCAGCCACCCTGGGGCTGCTTACGAACAGCTTTGGAAAGCGTTAATGCGTCTGCTCACCGCATTTGCTGGGGTTTTCTTTATCGGCCTGCTCTCTATCTCGTATATTTTAAAACGTTCATTGAAACCTCTTACTGCCATCATTAATAAGATGAACGACATCGCCAACAACAAGTTTGGCGACCCTTTGACTCGTCCTCATACCAAAGATCTGATTGCCGTGGTTGATGGCATCAACCGCATGTCTGCTCAAATCGAAGTCTCTTTTAAAGAGCAAGCGAAAGAAGCGCAACGCCTGCGTGAACAAGCCTATATCGACCCGATCTCGAAACTGGGCAACCGCTCTTACTACATTAGCCAATTGGATCAATGGCTAGCGGAAAATGCGCCGGGTGGCGTAGCGGTGCTTAACGCGGAATACATCGGTGAAGTGTACGACAACAAAGATTATCAATCGGCTGACCGAATGGTAGCAGAGCTTGCCAAACAGCTCGACAGCACCATCTCAATCCCAGGGGCGACGCTTGCGCGTATTTCCAGCGATGAATTTGGTTTGATTTTCCCACACATGGATGAAAGCGAACTGAAAATTGTCGCCGACAGCATTGTGAACTGCGTAAACATGCTCAACACCGATCCAACCGGCACTGCAGATGCCAAAGTGGCGCTGGGTATTGCCTACATCAAAGAGAGCAAAACCCGCTCAGAGATGCTCTCTATGGTGGATAACGCCCTATCGAAAGCCAAAGCCACACCAGAGAAGAAATACGGTTTTGTCGGCAGTGACAGCCAAGGCGGCATGATGGGTAAACAGCAGTGGAAAGCGCTGGTTGAAGAGGCGATCCACAATCAATGGGTTCACTTCCGTTTCCAAGCGGCGAACACCATCAATGGCCAAACCTTCCACCGAGAAGTGTTCTCAAGCATCGAAAAAGATGGCCAAGTTTACCGCGCCAACCAATACCTTTACGCACTCGAACAGCTTGAAGCGACCCATATCTTTGACCAATACGTCATCACCTCGATGATTGAAAAACTGCAAACGGGTTTGGTGGCCGAGCCATTGGCAATCAACATCGCTCAAAGCAGTTTGTCACAACCAAGCTTTATTCGTTGGATCACCAACACGCTTGAGAAAAACCGTGATGTGGCCTCTTTGCTTCACTTTGAGATCCCAGAAGAGTGCTTTATTCATCAGCCACACCACGCGGCGCTGCTGTGTCATGCCATTCGCACATCGGGTGCGGAATTTGGTGTCGACAATTATGGGCGTAACTTCCAATCGCTTGATTACATCAACGAGTACCGTCCAAATTACGTGAAACTGGATTACCTGTTTACCCATAATCTGGATGACGAAAAGCAGAAATTCACACTGACGTCTATTTCCCGCGCAGCGCACAACCTTGGCATCACCACTATTGCCTCTCGTGTGGAAACGCAAACGCAGCTTGATTTCTTGTCAGAACATTTTGTTGAAGTATTCCAGGGCTTCATCGTAGATAAAGAGTAGTAAGGTTATCTCATGAAAGATCCATTATTAAATTCGCTGATTTACGTCAGCCGCTATTACGGCTTAGCGAATTCACCGGATGCCCTGATCAACGGCTTACCGTTATCAGATGGTAAACTGACGCCCTTTCTCCTGCCTCGCTCCGCTGAGCGAGCAGGCTTAGTTGCAAAAGAAAACCGTGCTGAGCTGAGCGAAATCTCCAGCCTTGTCCTGCCCGCGATTTTGCTGCTGAAAGGCGGTGATTCTTGCGTACTCATCAGCGTCAACAAAGAGGCTGGTGAAGCGGAAATCACGACGCTCGAAAGCGGCATGGTGCCCGTTCTCATCCCTCTTGAAGAACTGCAACAGCAATATACTGGGCGTTATTTCTTGGTGAAAAAGCAGTTTCGTTACGATGAACGCTCACCAGAGATTCTCAAAACACGTGAAGGGCACTGGTTTTGGTCAACGTTATGGCAGTCTAAACACATCTATCGTGATGTGCTGATCGCCTCTATCCTGATCAACTTATTTGCCATCGCCGCACCGATGTTTACCCGTATTGTCTATGACAAAGTGGTGCCAAACCTCGCATTTGAAACCCTATGGGTGTTGGCGAGCGGGATTTTTGTCGTCTTCTTATTCGACTTCATCCTAAAAATGCTGCGCAATTACTTCATCGATGTGGCGGGGAAAAAATCCGATATTCTGATCTCCTCCAAGCTGTTTAGCAAAGTGATGGGCATTCGAATGGAATCCAAACCGCCATCGGTTGGTGCTTTTGCACGTCACTTGCAAGAGTTTGAATCCATTCGCGAGTTCTTTACGTCGGCCACCGTCAGCGCGCTGATTGATTTGCCGTTTGCCCTACTCTTCCTATTGCTTATCTGGCTGATGGCCGGCGATTTAGTGTATGTGCCGATCGCAGGTGTGGTGATTTTGATGATTCACTCTGCACTGATCCAAGGCCCACTGCGCCGCTCCATTGAAGAAGGCTCACGCTTGGCATCGCAGAAATACGCCAACCTGATTGAGAGCTTAGCGGGTTTAGAAACCGTGAAACTGTTTAGCGCACAAGGCCAGTTCCAATACCGCTGGGAAGAAGCCGTCGCACACATGGCGAACTGGAACATCAAGACTCGCCGTCTCACCGACAGCATCCAAAACGCCGCTGGTTTTGTTCAGCAAAGTGCTAACGTGGCGATGATTATTTTAGGTGTCTATTTGATTTCGAACGGCGATCTCACCATGGGTGGCTTGATAGCGGCCACGATGCTCAGTGGCAAAGCAATTGGTCCACTGGTTCAGCTTTCACTGCTTTCGACTCGCTATAATCAAGCCAAATCCTCCATGACCATCATTAATCAAGTCATGGAAATGCCAGACGAGCAGGAAGAAGGTAAACGCTACATTCACCGCCCTATGGTGCAAGGTAAAGTGGAGCTGGATCGCGTCACCTTCCACTACCCAGATGCCCCCGTCGCCTCCATTCGTGATTTGAGCATCACCATCAACCCAGGTGAAAAAGTGGCGATCATTGGCCGAATTGGCTCAGGCAAAACCACGTTAGAGCGCCTGATCATGGGTCTTTATCAACCCACCGCCGGGCACGTACGCATTGACGATACCGACATTCAACAGCTCCACCATGTCGATATTCGCCGTAACATCGGCTGCGTACCGCAAGACAGCAATCTGTTCTTTGGCACCATTCGCGAAAACATCACCTTAGGCCGACCTCTTGTGGATGACCGTGATGTGCTCGATGCCGCAAATCGCGCTGGGGTCACCACGTTTACCCAAGCCGATCCTGCCGGTCTTGAGCGCCAAGTTGGTGAAGGCGGCGCCATGCTCTCAGGTGGCCAGCGTCAAGCGGTGTCCATCGCTCGTGCCTTCCTTGGCAGACCGCCAGTGTTGCTGATGGATGAACCCACCAGCGCCATGGATAACCGCTCTGAAATGCAGATCAAATATCAGCTTTCTCAGCTCAAGCCGAGTGAAACGCTGATTTTGATCACCCATAAAACCTCGATGCTGGACGTGGTCGACCGCGTGATTGTGATGGAAAAAGGCAGCGTGATTGCCGACGGTCCAAAAGCCCAAGTGCTGAGCGATCTCAAACAAGGCAAAGTTCGCGCAGTCAGTTAACCATCACTCCCTCTCACCACCAACGCCCTGAACCGAACCTGTTCAGGGCGTTTTTTTATCTGCAAAAATTCGCTCCCACCCCTTGACCTCAAGTTAGCTTGAGGAATTAACCTTGCGCCACTTGAACATAGCAAGCCATGAATACCTGCCACTAAGGAGCATATTTTGAAGAAAATCGCCGTTGTTTATTTCAGCAAAACCGACATTACCCACCAACTCGCCCAAGCCATCATCGACGGCATTCAAGCGCAAGATGTACAGGTCATCGAACACCGCATTGAGGGTACTTCCATTATTGAAGGTCGTTTTGAACACCCAGAACTGTTTGAAGCGCTCCTTAGCTGCGATGCGATTATCTTTGGCTCACCAACCTACATGGGTGGCGTTTCTGCCCAATTTAAAGCCTTTGCCGATGCCAGTAGCGAATTCTGGGCCGATCAACGCTGGGCCAATAAACTGGCAGCAGGCTTTACCAGCGGTGGGGGTTACAACGGTGATCAATCCAGCACTCTGCAATACCTAACCACTCTCGCCGGTCAACACGGTATGCTGTGGGTCAACTTAGATGTGGCAGGCGGCTTTGGTCCGCAAGGGTTAAACCGACTTGGGCAACAAAGTGGTGTCGTGGCACAAGGTATGGACGGTCAAGCGCACCCGAGCGATTTAGCCACTGCTCAATACCTTGGCAAACGCGTTGCACAATGGGTAACGCGTTTGTAATGTGAACGGCCCCTCCTAGTGAGAGGGGCATGTTTTGACTACGCTGATGCCTGTTCTGGTTGAGCGGCTTTGCGCTTACGCAGCAGCCATGCACCAACGCCGACGGCCGCTAGCATCAGCACCAAGAACGGCAACAGTTGCATCAGTTGGCCGCCACGTGCAAATGTCATCGCCAACATCAATAGCCAGCCAATAAACATCGGAATAAAGGTTCTACGCACGATATCAAAAGGCGAGAGCCCAGAAATACCAGCAACCGCAATGATCACCCCTGCAATGGGAGAAATCGTACGCCCCATTCCCGCAGAAAGCTGGATAGGCAAAATCATGTCTGCCGCGTTCGCACCAATTTTCTGCGCGATTTGCGGCACCATAGGAGCAAAGGAGAAAAAGGCTGCATTCCCCGAGCCCATTAAGGCAGAAATGGTGAAGGTTAAGATCGCCATAAACAGGATGATAATGGCGGCAGAGAGGCCCGCCCCGCTGGCCATCTCAAGCATGGCATCAATGGCACCAATCGATTTCAAACCCATCGAAAACGTCTGACCCGCGACAATCAAGGTCACTACCGCCGCGAATACCTTGCCCATGTCATTAAAGATGCCTTGTAGCTTGTCAAACACCGGTTTGGCTTGTTTGACTCGAACAAACTCACACACCAATCCAATGAAAATGCTCAGTAAAATCGCATTGGACAAGCTCACCTTAATGCTCTCAATGCCCAATTTGCTGAAAGTCAGCATGAAGAACAGCGGCAGCATCGGCAGCAACAAATAGAACATGGGGGCATCGCTTTGTACATCGTCCACGTGAGCCAGCGAGCCTTGCTCGGCATTCGACTTCGCATCCAATTTGTCAAAGTAGCGCTGCGTTAAGGCGTGAATCAGCGCCACAGCAATAATTAGCACAGTAACAATCGGAAGCTGCTCGCCTACAAAAAACGCTGTGATGTCCATGCCCGCAGTTTGCGCGGCAAGAATCGAGTTACCAGAAGCAGGGCCAAACTCAATCGCACAGGTACTGGCCAGCACCGCCGCCACGCCTGCTTTGCTACAGCCCAAGCAAATCAACACTGGGTATAACGTCGCCATAAGCAGCAGAGCTAACCCTGTCGCGCTGGAGATAAACAGCGACAAAGCTTGACCAAGAATGAAGGCCAACGCCAACATCAAATAGGGTGAATTGAGCTTCATCAACGGCTTGGCTGCCACTTTCACCATCACCTGACTGGCGCCGATGGCCGACATAAACAGCGCAAAACCACCAATCAGCATGATGTTCAAACCCAAGCCACCACTTTGCTTGCTAAACACTTGGCTGATGTACTCAAAAATATCAAAGCCCACCCAACCGGTCGATTTCGCAACAAAGCTGGCGTTGTTGGTGAAGATGGAGATCGCCATCAACACAATCCCAGTAAAGAATAAGACCGCTTGCGGGTTGTAGTTCTTCAAGATCAAACGGCCAGCAAAAACCAGCCCTAATAACGCAATAATTAAGCTCATCTTAGTTCCTTACTCGAAGTTGCCTGTCACCAACAGCTCATGATTGAGCAGCATGGTTTGCCCTTTAGCGAGCACGCTATTTAAGGAGAAATCTTGATTGAAAATACAGAGATCCGCATCCATCCCCACTTGGATTCGCCCTTTGCGAATGCCAAGAGAATCCGCCACGTTGGCACTGAGCATCGAGAACGCCACCTCAGGTGAAACACCACAATCAATCAGCATCGGAAGCAGTTTAAGGTTGCCATCCACGCTCGCCGCCGTTAGGCCAATGATGTTTCCTTGCGCATCAAATTTTGGCAAGCTGCCATTGCCATCGGAACTGATGGTGATGTGCGAAGGGGCAACCCCTTGCTCCAAGGCGTGCAAAATCGCCTCTTGCGGTGAGGTGTATAAGGTGCCTCCGGAGGTAACATCGATATAGCCGCCCATTTTGGCGAACTCAATCGCTTGCTCAAACAACGGAGCCGTACGGGCAACATGCGTGGGTGAAAAATGGTAGATTGGGATGCCCATTTGGATCAATTCGAATATCGGTGCAAACGCGTCTTTTAACGCCCCCATGTGCATGTGCAGTAAACCGCGTTTTTTAGCCAGCAAAGCGGCGATGCGAATGTCAGAGGCTATGCGGGCTAACTCATGCAGAGACGGAAAAGAACAACGATGATCGGCAATAGCGATTTTTACCCCGAGCACCGAAGGCAGAAAGGTAATGTCATCGCGAATGGAAGAAGTAATGGTTTGGGTCGGGACTTCATACGATCCGGTATGCATGAAGGCCGTGATGCCCTCTTCGGTCAACGCTGCGGCCTTGGCGTACAAATCACGCGGCGAACGTGAAATGCCATCCGTCCCCAACACGCCAACGACCGTGGTGCTTCCCGCTTGAATCAGGTGCGATAACGTAACCTGTGGAGTTCGACTGGCAAAGCCCGCTTCACCGCCTCCACCCGTCAAATGGAGGTGCTGGTCAATCAAACCGGGCGTGACCATTTTGTTGTGACAATCGATCTGTGTAACCGCTTCAAGCCCACGAAGATTCAGTTGCGGCTCGATGGCAAGAATTTTCCCTTGCCCAACCAATATATCGACGTTTCCGACATGATTTGGGGCATAGAGATCGGCATTTTTTAGTAGGGTAAACATGCGTTCCTCGTTCTTTGTTTTTGGTATTTCCTTGCTCTGCCTATCCCCATATCGCTCTCGACTCAGGCTTATGCAAAGCACCATGACGACAGCATAACCACACATTCAATGCAGGTATTGTCATTTCCATTGCTGATTAAGAATGATACTATGCGCGCAAATCATAGAGTGAAAACGTCATGAATAACCCACTAGAATTCAAATGGTTAGAAGACTTTCTTAGTTTAATGGAACTGGGAAATTTCTCTGCTGCTGCCAAAGCACGCTTTGTTACGCAATCGGCCTTTAGCCGCCGCATACAAGCCTTGGAAGTCTGGATTGGTGTGCCGTTATTTGACCGCACCTCTTACCCCATCACTTTGACTGAACACGGACAAAAATTCGTCCCTTATGCAGAAAACTTGCTGAATCAGGTAAAAGTGACCAAAGAAGATTTTGCCCAAGCCTCGCTGAAAACAGACCATACCGTTCGCATTGTGTGCCTGCACACCTTGGCGGTGAACTTGCTGCCTAAACTGTTTTTGCAAAGCGCCGAAGCGTTGAGCCATCTCAACTTGTCGGTCACCCCTTCGGTTCTGGGTATCGACGCCCATTTTCAGATGCTGGAAGATCACTCCACCGATTTGCTGTTTACTTACAACATTTCCGCGATGAGGCCATCGCTGTCGCTTGAAGAGAAGCTTAAGAAGTGCGTCATACACAGTGAAAAAGTGGTGCCCGTGGTTGCACCGCACTTACTTGAGTCGCTCAAAGCAGACCAAGCTATTCCCTACCTGAGCTACAGTGAGCACACCTTTCTGTCAAAAGTGGTTGAACCCGTGTTAAAGACGCTGCCACTGACCCTCAAGCCAGTCTTTGAAACCACCTTGAGTGAATCACTGGTGAAAATGGCGATTGGTGGCGCGGGGGTTGCTTGGGTGCCAATGCACGTGATCGAGGAGGAGCTGGCGCAAGATCGTCTTGTCATCGCGTTTGAGGAACAAAAAGAATGGCAGATCCCAATCGATATTCTCTGCTATCGCTCAACCACCAACCATCGCGCTGCGGTGGATCAATTTTGGCAAGAAATCGACAAGTCATAAACGCGCTCTCGCTCGCCTTCAAACAAAAAGATCTGACCCACTACTTAATAAAAAAGGCCGCGTCGTTTGCGGCCAAAAAAGAGAGGGGAAACACAGAGAACCAAGAGAGGCGTTAATGGATAACGCGTTCACCAGCTCGCATCAGTTGAGAAACATCAATGGTGAACACCACCACTCTGGCTGGCGTTGCTAGCCCCTTCCTGATAGAAAACTCCGGATAACCTTTAGTGACGCTGGGAAAACAGATCACACTTGGCCAATCGGTATTTGAGCAAGCTTTTCCCGTCTCACGCACTGAAAACGACAATGATGGCAAACGTGTCATAACATCAACCTCACCCTATTTGGCGGGCGTTTGCCCGCCAAAGTCTCACTAGATTTCAGACGATGTGTCCGCGACGTGATCGGTGATCATCGCTTCGGTAGTGATCATCAAACCGGCGACAGACGCGGCGTATTGCAACGCAGAACGCGTGACTTTCGCTGGATCCAAAATACCCATTTCGATCATGTTGCCATACTCGCCAGTCGCAGCGTTGTAGCCATAGTGAGCGTCACCCGCTTTAACGGCGTTGGCCACCACCGAACCTTCGTCACCTGCGTTGATGGCAATCTGACGCAGTGGTTCCTCCATGGCACGCAGCGCCACACGAATACCCACATTTTGGTCGTCATTATCACCTTTCAGATCCGCAAGCTCGCTGGCAATCTTAGTTAATGCCACGCCACCACCTGCGACAATCCCTTCTTCAACCGCCGCGCGAGTTGCATGCAGAGCGTCATCCACACGGTCTTTCTTCTCTTTCATTTCCACTTCGGTTGCCGCGCCGATCTTAATCACGGCCACGCCACCAGAAAGCTTAGCAATGCGCTGCTGAAGTTTCTCTTTGTCGTAGCTGGAAGTGGTATTTTCGATCTGCTTTTCAATGGTCGCGACACGATCGTGGATAGCACTTTCTTGCGCCGCACCGCCAACAATCGTTGTGGTGTCCTTGGTAATGGTGACTTTCTTCGCACTGCCCAACTGTTCAATCGTCGCTTTTTCAAGCTCTAGGCCGATCTCTTCAGAAATCACCGTACCAGCGGTGAGCACGGCAATGTCTTCCAACATCGCTTTGCGGTTATCACCAAAGCCGGGGGCTTTCACCGCCGCAGCACGTACAATGCCGCGTAGGTTGTTTACCACCAGCGTTGCCAACGCTTCGCCGTCAATATCTTCGGCAATGATCAGCAGTGAACGGGAGGCTTTCGCGACCGACTCCAACACCGGAAGCAGTTCGCGAATGCTGCTGACTTTCTTATCCACCAGCAAGATATAAGGGTTATCGAGCTCGACCGCACCAGAATCTTGGTTGGTGATGAAG
>NZ_NPKW01001049.1:0-827 GCF_002265885.1 Vibrio sp. 03_296 | reverse complement strand
ACCGAGCTGAACACCATTTCGGAAAACAACATGCACTCAGCGCAAGAGTGTTTGAGAGAAGTAGACCTTGTCTCCGAGCAAGCGCATTCGATGGACAACGCGGTCGCTCAGTTTAAAACTCGTCAACGTTAATAGCATTCAATGCTTATAAAATGCCCAACTCAGTTGGGGATTTTTTATCGGTCAGAAGAAGAGGTTCTTCTCACTATTCATCATCCAATGGAATGAGCTTGGTGCTGCCTCCGTGCGCTTGCTCCCGCTTTCTTTGCACCAAACGCATAGAAACCAGGGATCAGGAAGGTACCGGCCAATAACACGCACAGCAAGCCGCCAACAAGAGAGATGCCCAGTGAGTTTTGACTCACATGACCAGCGCCTGCAGCGAAAATCAAGCGGGAAATCCCGAGAATAAACGCCAAGATGTCATGTTTACGGCCCTGAAGCGCAGTTTACCACCTTGAACGGCAGCCTCATCAATGGCCACCTCTTTCTCTTCCCTTTGCTGCTTGGCAAATTCCACAATCAAGATGGCATTCTTGGCCGCCAGGGCGATGAGAAGAACCAAACCTATCTGAGCATAGAGATTCAGTGGTGTCCCGGTTAAGTTCAGCGCAAGGAATGATCCTAACGTCGCCACGGGTACCACCAAAATAATCGCCAACGGAATGGTCCAACTTTCATACTGAGCCACCATGAACAGGTAGATGAAAATTAAACGCCAGCGCAAAAGCGTAAATCGCTTGGTTTCCTGCCAATACTTCTTGATACGCCATACCAGTCCACTCGTAAGTGTACCCTTGAGGAAGCAGCTCGTGCCGCAATGCGTT
>NZ_NPKW01001048.1:0-303 GCF_002265885.1 Vibrio sp. 03_296 | reverse complement strand
TTTCTTCAGTAATAACGTTTTTAATTTAATTCAATCTCAACTATTAAAAATAATACGGATGAAAAACAGCAACGGTCATAACAGATAATAATGCTAATTTAAAATTCACTTATATATTCCCGAGTTAACTAGTTATTGGGTCAATATAATTTGTTTTATAAAAATAAATAAAATGAGTGTGATCTTGATTCAAAAATGGCCTTGAAGAAATTCAATTTATTATTGTCATGTGAATATGTGCCTAACTTTTAATTTAAATGTCGAATAATTGATTTTTTCTCTGACATAAAAGGTGTGAGATTT
>NZ_NPKW01001047.1:0-988 GCF_002265885.1 Vibrio sp. 03_296 | reverse complement strand
ACATCACGCAGGGCATGCATATCTTCGGTGAAATCATCACCGATGGGGGAGCCACGGAGGAGGAGTATGAGCTTTCCTGCAGCCTTACTTACAAGAGACTCGCCTCGGTGCGTACGATTCCCTCTTTTAGCACCTTATTTAAAGCGTTTGCCCGAAAGGCAGCTTTAAAAGCTTGATAGACCCGTACTGTTTTGGTCAGGCGTTGTCGAATCGGCGCGCAATTACGTTTGTCACCACACATGATATTCCCAACAATGATGTGTTTGCTAACTTAGTGTTGATGAAGAAAACGAGTGGTTAGCTTTACGCCTATGTATTGGGGCGTGATGGTGGAACACCTCTGATTTATACCGATCTCGATACGAGCGGCATACTTAACCAGAACGGGCAGCCACGTTGGAAGACGCTTGGCATGATCCGCGAATGGTACAGATGATTGCATTCCATAACCACTTTCATGGCGAGCCAATGACGGTGCTGGAAGGGAATGACGATATGTTGGTGTTCAGCCGTGGTGAGCGTGGTTTTGTGGTGATCAACAAATCGGCGCGGAAACAAACGATCTCCTTACCACTAGCGCGCCCTCTTCAAGATATGTTGACGGGCAAGCATTTCTTACCAATGAACGGCAAGATTGAGATTGTCGTCGCAGCAAAAGCGGCGTTGATGATGTGTTGAGATAGTGTCAAAACGGGCAGATAGCGAAACAAAATAGCGAAAACAAAAAGGCGAAGTCTCACTTCGACCTTTTCTATTACCGTTCGAGCCGGACTTACACAATAAATTTATTAAGAATTGCGTCCTGCTCTCGAACATTCTCTACCTGAACTTGCATCGCGATGTTGGCGTTTTCTGCCAAATCCGCGACTTGAACAGAGAGGTCTTTAATTTTCACGGTGTTGTTATTGATCTCTTCAGCCACCAGGCTTTGCTCTTCCGCTGCAGAGGCAATTTGAATGTTCATATCACTGATCTGCTGAATCGCATT
>NZ_NPKW01001046.1:0-311 GCF_002265885.1 Vibrio sp. 03_296 | reverse complement strand
ATGCTCAATAGAAGAAGATCCGACTTTCCCCATTTGGTACAYCAAGACGAATTATCGGATTTGATGCTCTTTATTTTCTCAAACTGTCTATTCAATGAGTATTTCATAGTTCCATTCCATAGATTATAACGTGCGATTGAGCACAGGTTTGATGAATGATTTTTGATTAATAAAATAATATTAATAAGAATGGTATTTCTTTAATTTATATACCCTTCCTACTTGAAACTGCAGCGGTGTTGGCTGCAACTCCAAGTTGTTTGGGTATGTAATTAATATTTGAAAATAATTTTTATGGGTTGGTATTGAAA
>NZ_NPKW01001045.1:0-498 GCF_002265885.1 Vibrio sp. 03_296 | reverse complement strand
TGTTGTGCTAGCGGGATACGAGCTTGGTTAGCTGCTAAAGATGCTGCAGTCGGAAAATTTTATCTACTTGCTCTTGAGAGTAAGTAGCATTCAGCTTGAGCCGCTTTTACGCGTTCTACTAGAGCATCTAGTTCAGCCAAGTTAGTTACAGGCATAGGGAATCTCCTAAAATTAACAAATATTAAAAACTTTTTAGTAAGGCTACTTGTCTATCGTTTTTACTGTTTATCAGTAAGTTACTTAACAACCGACTTAGTAAATTGCTTTCAGGGCTGAGTATAATATTTCAGAGTATGAAAAAAATTGACTTGGATCAGATCCCACACTTTAAATACCCGAAGTGTGCTTCAGCACAACGAAAACCGCTAATTCATTGATAAACAAATAAATTAAAAGCCACATTTGGTTGAGCAAAAAAGAAGCAAACGAACCAAAAGGTCAAATTAACAACAAAACCTTGTAAAAAGTTTCATCATAAATCTACAAATTACATAAAAT
>NZ_NPKW01001044.1:0-605 GCF_002265885.1 Vibrio sp. 03_296 | reverse complement strand
TATTCAGTCCTATCTTCAAGCCGGTGCGTTGCACGGCTTGTCAGTTAAAGTGATGATAAAGATGAACAAGAGCAATTGTAAACTCCATTTTCATGATTGACGAAGCAAAGTTGATCCAAACCTAGAGATTGCTAAGCAGTTAAAAGAAATTTCTGGGGTTAAATTGGTATTAGCACTGAAGTGCTTCTCGACTTGGGGTGTATTCGACATCATCAAACCTTACCTAGACGGTACGACGAGCTCAGGCCCGTTCGAAGTGAAGCTAGGTTATGAAAAGTTTGGTGGCGAAACACACGCTTACAGTGTGGGGTATAGTGAAGATGATGTTCGTGAAGTGCGGAACTGTGCGATCAAATCATTTCACTCACAGTCTCAGCTGGCAGCACACCGTCATATTCGTTGAATGGCAAAGCATCTATCGGTTTGCGCTTGAATCCTGGTGTGAGTTACGCAAGCCAAGATTTGGCAAATCCCGCTCGCCAATTCTCACGTTTAGGTGTACAGGCTGATCATATTGATCCGGCAGTATTTGATAGCATCAACGGCGTCATGTTCCACATAGTAATTGATGAAAACAAAGATGTGGACGCCTTCATCGCGCTACT
>NZ_NPKW01001043.1:0-544 GCF_002265885.1 Vibrio sp. 03_296 | reverse complement strand
CAGTGAAGTCGATGGAGATAGTGCGTCACTTGCTGAATTTTGCTGCCTTCGTCAGCGCCCTATCTGAGTACCCCATCAATCAGCAAATCGCGGTGACGGGTGCAGTGGACCAATTTGGCCGTGTACAGGCAGTAGGAGGCCTAAATGAAAAAATTGAAGGCTTCTATCAGGTTTGTAAACACCAAGGCTTCACCGGCGAGCAAGGGGTTATTCTACCGGAAACGAACTTAAAACATCTGGCACTTCATAAAGACGTGGTCGAAAGCATTAAACTCGGTGAGTTTCATATTTGGGCGGTATCCGATGTTGAAGATGTGATCCCAATCATTATGAATAAGCCATTTTGTGGTGAAGACGAAGATAGCGTGCTCAACAAAATTGCTGAAGAATCGATAACTTTACGAAGCATGATCATCCGCAAGGCTTTGTTCAATGGATTAAAAACTGGTTTGTCTAGTACTGAYCGGAGTTGTTTAGCGTACACCTGTTCACTAACATGCCTGTGTCTAAAATTGGAGTTTACAAACAATGCAGAATAAACGTG
>NZ_NPKW01001042.1:0-933 GCF_002265885.1 Vibrio sp. 03_296 | reverse complement strand
GTTGATCATCGCTACGATTTGACAATACCAAATCTATGCGTTGGCGCTACACCGTTTTCTGCGCAGCCGTTTGGCCAATTATGATTATCAGCATCGATTTTGGTGGCGTCTATTATCTGTTTCTTCGTGGTATGGATGGCGAAAGTGAACACGGTATTTTTTCTGCCAAGCCTTCGTTGGATTTATTAACGGAAATGGACCGTTTGATTGACGGTCTTGAGCCTCAACCTAGATCGACCCAAGGTGGTCAGATGGAGTTACGTATGATGTTGATGGGTCACTCCAAGCGACGCTGTTGATGCTTGAACAGCAAGCCCAACAAGGCTACCCTGGCGCTTATTGGATTATCAATTTGCGCGCTTCATTGGTGAGCAGAGTCAGCACAGACGGATTAGCGCTGTTGGCCGCTGCGGTCAGTGCCGAGTTAGGCAAAGGGCATATTTGCTTGCCTTTGTTTGAATGAACTTGGTCCCAAGTCAGTGAATTGGCCAGTAAAATTTGGCTTGTTTGGTGAGGCGGCCACAGAGCTGAACGCCCAGTTGCAGCCGATCGACTGGCGAGCGTTGCTGCAAMCSAGTCGCTTGGTTGGCACCCAAGGGGAAGCGGTGCCCTTGATGTTCGATGGGGAACGAGTTTATCTGCATCGCTATTGGCACTATGAAGTCGTTTTGGCGCAAAAACTTAATCAATTGAGTCACGGTATTGAACTTAACGCCAGCTCAGCGGCATCGTTATCCGCACTGCTGGATCGATTGTTTGCGCGCGATTACCGCTTTTKKTTGTAAACGCTGATTGCCGCGCAAGCGAGCGGCAGTACCAAGTGCCAGCGACAGCAATGGGTGTGTGATTTTCTCGATGTGKTGAAGGAGCACCGTTTGGATTGGACGGCGATTGAACAAGTGCTTAGCCAAGTAAGCAAAGTCTCGGATCTCA
>NZ_NPKW01001041.1:0-810 GCF_002265885.1 Vibrio sp. 03_296 | reverse complement strand
CCGTCGAGCTAGACGTTGCGATCACCATCGATGCGGAAGAAGCCGACCGTCTAGAGCTCTCTCTCAAACTGTTTGAAAACTCTACCGCAGTGAAACGGTAAAAGGTTGGGCAAGTTTGGTCTGGTGGTGCAAGCGTATTCCAAACGTGCTCTGCCGGTGTTGGTGTGGCTCAACGCACTTGCTAAAGAGCAAGGGGATTGATCCCACTGCGTTTGGTGAAAGGCGCGTATTGGGACAGCGAAGTGAAGTGGTCTCAGCAGCGCGGTTACGATAACTACCCTGTTTACACTCGCAAAGAAGCCACTGATGTGGCGTACTTAGCGTGTGCTCGCTTCCTGTTAAGCGATGAAGTGCGCGGCAACATCTTCCCGCAATTTGCTAGCCATAACGCACAAACCGTTTCCTCGATTGCCACCATGGCGACTCACAGTGACTACGAGTTCCAACGTTTGCATGGCATGGGTGATTCACTTTATAACCATGTGATGGAGCAGTATCGTCAGCCAGTGCGCATTTACGCGCCTGTGGGCAGCCACAAAGATTTGCTGCCATACCTTGTACGTCGTCTGCTGGAAAACGGTGCCAACAGCTCGTTTGTCCACCGTTTGGTCGATGCGCGCTGCCCAGTGGCAGAGCTCACCAAACACCCAGTAGAAGCGCTGACCTCATTTGAACCTGAACATACCAAGATCCCATTGCCAGCGGCGATTTTCCCTGAGCGTAAAAACTCCTATGGCGTTAACGTGGATATCGAAAGCGAAGCGTAAGCCGTTTGAAGCGTCAGGTCGAGTCCTTCTTGAGCAAACAGTG
>NZ_NPKW01001040.1:0-638 GCF_002265885.1 Vibrio sp. 03_296 | reverse complement strand
AACCGCGGCTACAGGATCGTGGATAGAGCAAGGGCCGACAATAACCAGCAGACGATCGTCTTTGCCGATGAGAATGTTGTGAATGTCATTTCTCGATTGGAAGGTTGTCGAAGAAGCGGTTTCAGTCGCTGGGTACTTCTCTAAAACAGCTACTGGTGGAAGTAACTCTTTAACGTTATTAATTCTTACATCATCTGTTTGGAACATTGCTTCTTCCTATCACTATCTCTGGGCGAAAATTTTAGGGATACGGCTACCGACCGCCCTTTCTTCTTGGTATAGGCAAGTAACTTATCGGCAGAAAAAACAATACCGCAAGCACTTTTTTTTAAAAGAAGGCAAATTTTTAAATAATTTTACGCTTTACACACCATGTAAAAAAATAATTACACTCAAACATAGTTGTCTTATTCTTTAGAAATTAGCATTTGTACGAATCTATTGGTTGGAATGCTATTTTTCAATTACATTTTGTTACTAGAATGAGAAAAATAAACACATCAAATTGGAATTGGTGATTTTTAAAATATATTAAACAGCACCAATATGCACATTGATGAACTTAAGCGTAAATTAAGGAAAATATATGAAAAAATTAGCCGTCACCCTATCTGCGGTGCTCGCTAGCAGTGGTTTTT
>NZ_NPKW01000104.1:0-944 GCF_002265885.1 Vibrio sp. 03_296 | reverse complement strand
GCTTGGTTATATCGTTTCATTGCCWGTGTTGCTGTTGGTTTCGCTTTAGTTTTTGTCTGTTATTGTGAGTGCGTTGCCAATACTCGGATTCTGGCGCGTGTGGATGAATGGATTCCCGTATGCACGGGAATGACAGCTGGTGGTGCGGTTCAATTCTCTCACTCCGTCATCCTCGCGAACGCGGGGATCCATGGTATAGCTAGCGCCGTGGCTTGGTTTTATCGCATCATTACTGGTGTTTCTGTTGATTTAGCTACTCTCTCACCCCGTCATCCTCACGAACGTGGGGATCTATTGTATAGCGAGCGCCGTGGTTCGGTTTTATCGTTTCATTGCCAGTGTTGCTGTTGGTTTCGCTTTAGTTTTTGTCTGTTATTGTGACAGCGTTACCAATGCGCGGATTCTGGCGCGTGTGGATGAATGGATTCCCGTATGCACGGGAATGACAGCTGGTGGTGCGGATCAATTCTCTCACTCCGTCATCCTCGCGAACGCGGGGATCCATGGTATAGCTAGCGCCGTGGCTTGGTTTTATCGCATCATTACTGGTGTTTCTGTTGATTTAGCTACTCTCTCACCCCGTCATCCTCACGAACGTGGGGATCTATTGTATAGCGAGCGCCGTGGTTCGGTTTTATCGTTTCATTGCCAGTGTTGCTGTTGGTTTCGCTTTAGTTTTTGTCTGTTATTGTGACAGCGTTACCAATGCGCGGMTTCTGSCGCGTGTGGATGAATGGATTCCCGCATGCACGGGAATGACAGCTGGTGGTGCGATCAATTCTCTCACCCCGTCATCCTCACGAACGTGGGGGATCTATTGTATAGCGAGCACCGTGGCTTGGTTTTATCGCATCATTACTGGTGTTTCTGTTGATTTAGCTACTCTCTCACCTCGTCATCCTTACGAACGTGGGGATCTATTGTATAGCGAGTGCCGTGGCTTG
>NZ_NPKW01001039.1:0-882 GCF_002265885.1 Vibrio sp. 03_296 | reverse complement strand
TGCCATTAGCAGGGGAATATATTGAAGACCAATATCGAGATGATTAAAAAGTAGTTTGGGGTCGAAGTGGCGATTTATCTTGTCGATACTCAGGCTCATTGGCAAGAGATGGTAAGACGAGCAAAAGAGGTAAAGCGTCGACGCGATTTTAGTTGGGCTGTATCACACGCTCGTGGATGAGGAGGGGAACAGTGTTCCTTCTGATGAGATCTTATTTTGGACTAATCAACATTCGGAAGTACCTTTGTTTGGTTTTTGGGACTTTTCGGTTGGTCAAAGGAAAAATCGGCAGGTGGCGGTAGTATTGTTTGTGAAGTTCAAGGTCGACATTGTTGGTCGAATTATCAATCAACTGATTGATGGTAAATCGGCTGACGCGATTCCCATTCAAATCGGTAATCAGGGAAGGCCTCTGTACAGTGATTCGGAAATGCGCCGCTGGAATTACTCCCCCCAAGGATGGGAGGGAATTGAGTAGTTAAATCGCGAGATGGTTGTTTAGGCGATTTCGACCAATTTGTTAACCAGTTTCTCGATCCCTGAATGCAGCTTCGACAATGGAACCTGCAAGCATATAAGCTGGGGTGGAAAGCACCTTATGTTGTCGGATCGAAATGCATCTCTTCGACTGAGCACTCGACGTGCTTACCGCCCATTTGACTAAATGCCGCCGCGGTTGCGACATCGTTGCCAATGGTGCCTTCAACGCCTGAAGCGTAGACCATAGGGATAATGGTTGGTGCAATGCACAAGTAACCTGCTGGTTTGCCTGCTTGGGCAAAGTCGCGACAGGCTTTGGCGACACTTTCATTTACTTGGCATTCAGCGCCAGAAATAGCGAAATTGGTTAGGTTTTTTGCTGCGCCAAATCCGCCCGGCAAA
>NZ_NPKW01001038.1:0-415 GCF_002265885.1 Vibrio sp. 03_296 | reverse complement strand
AAATGCTGTCGGTCAAACCTTTATCAAGGCAGCGACTGACTCGTACAGTCGGTTTGAAACTTGGTGCTGATGGTTGGATCACCTGTTTTGTGCGCGGTATTCTGTGTAACTTGATGGTGTGTCTAGGCGTGATTGGCAACCTTTCTGCACGTACTGTTGCAGGTAAAATTGCGGCAATGTGGCTACCTATCTTTATCTTCTTTGCGTTGGTTTTCGAGCACGCGGTGGTGAACATGTTCCTGTTCCCGCTAGGTATGATGCTGGGTGCGGATTTTTGGTATCGCGACTTGGTTGAACTTCAACCTGATCCCAACCATTCTTGGTAACATCGTAGGTGGCTTGCTGTTCACTTGTATTCCTCTGTACCTGACTCATGCGAAAACAGCCCCAGACAATTGATGTGACTGAAAAGCAA
>NZ_NPKW01001037.1:0-715 GCF_002265885.1 Vibrio sp. 03_296 | reverse complement strand
AGGTCAAAACGCTCGCCATTGCGGTTGATGATATCAAGGCGGCGCACACCACTCTCAAGCTCTGCGTCAGACGGTATAACCCATTCAAGTTTTTGTCATCGGCGATCGCGTCGATAAGTTGCTCACGCTCAGGATAAAACTGGGTAAGCGAGCTTTGAGGCGATTCACACTCCACCAGCTTAGCGAAGTTCAGATGCTTAGCCAGTTCGTTTTCCACCGCCACAGGTTTGATGGTTTGATACTCTTCGCCAAGAATCTTATTCCACTGCATGAGTTCAGGTTGATCATGGCAACCGAAGATCAACTCCAATTCATCAATGGTAACCGCACCGATGGGGTTTTCTTGATTCACGACGATCGAAATAACATCAGAGGTAAAGAAAAGCTCCGTCGGGCGATAGCCATATTTGTGCTCAAACAAGGCGATTTCACTGTCGAGCCATTTGCGTGAACTGATACCCAGATGCGCTTGATTGTCGATCATTGCGCCTTGCACATCGGCACTTTTTCGCGCGGTGATATCGTAGCTCTGCCGATTGGATTAAATCGTTAGCAACCGCCATCAATTCTTGTTCAACCAAAATACGCGAGCTTTCTTGTGCCCAAGCCCCCGCACTCAACGACAACCCAGCCAATGTAGCAATACAACCATTGATTAATTTCATTTTTGCTCCCTTCATGATTGCCACCCGTTATTGACTGAACAGTGCGTTTG
>NZ_NPKW01001036.1:0-969 GCF_002265885.1 Vibrio sp. 03_296 | reverse complement strand
GGTGTCATGCAGTACATGGAAGACACACGTTCAAATGCCTCTCAACATGGTTATGTTGAAACCATTTTTGGTCGTCGTTTGCATCTACCGGAAATTACCTCTCGCAATGTGATGCGTCGTAAAGCAGCAGAACGTGCGGCGATCAACGCTCCAATGCAGGGAACAGCAGCAGACATCATCAAGAAAGCGATGTTGTTGGTGGATCAGTGGATTCAAGAGGAAGGCAATGGTCGAGTCAAATTGCTGATGCAAGTACACGATGAACTGGTGTTTGAAGTGGAAGAGTCCTGTTGACCGAAATTGAAGTAAGTACAACAATTGATGGAATCATGCAGCACAGCGTAAATGTTCCAATTGGTGGCGGAAGCTGGCCATGGTGACAACTGGGATCAAGTCAACATTAATGCATTTTTGTACAAAATGAATGAATATCATGAGCCAGAGCACAAACTCTGGCTTTTTTTATCATCAAAAAAGTTTGCAGAAATATTGTTGAGTTGTAGTTAAATAAAAAATTCATGAAAAAAAACTACAGAAAAAGTTTGCAATTCTGACCAATTGTTGTACATTAGTACGCGTAGGGTACAGAGGTAAGATGTTCTATCTTTCAGACCTTTTGTTTCACGTTATTGGATTAGGCTGATTCAGCCGCCCCAGTCAGGTTATTTGTACTGGGGCGTTTTTTATTGGGCTAAATAAAATTTCAATTAAATCATATCCATATCGCATCTCCATTCTTAACGCCTCTTGTTTGTTTCTTTTTATACGGTTTCAGATTGAAAAACGAACGCAATAGAGCGTTATATCAATATGTAAATTTACACCACTCACACTCTGATTATTTCTCTTGGAAAACTAAGTGCATATATAAATAGGGTGTTTTGATATATTTTTATTTTATCAGTTGGTTAGATGTGTTTCTTAGGGTGAGAACTGAGAGAGTGTGCCATTTTGAACAATGACTGAGCT
>NZ_NPKW01001035.1:0-724 GCF_002265885.1 Vibrio sp. 03_296 | reverse complement strand
TATGGTAACAAAGAATCGGATCGAAGCGATACGATCAAGGATCATCATTGTCTAGGTGCTTTGATCTATTAATAAGTTATCCACAGAATAGAGCGCTCTCTAAGGTAAAAAGTAAAATCATGGATCAATAAACAGTATGTGGTAAGTGATATTTTGCTTGATTTTTGGTGATGTTAGTCAATTTAAAAACTTTGTGTGTGGATAAAATAAGCATTGTATGATCTTTGACCGATCTGTTTGTGGTCAAAAGATCATCAAGGTTTAATTTGCTGGTGGAACTGATTTGTGTTTTTAATTTATTGAATATTAAAAGCTATTTTTTATTTTGGAAAGGGGACGTGTTTGTCATGGATTGATGATGAATCTGTCATTGACGAAAATAAGTTATTCTTCACAAAGTTATTCACAGAAAAGGTGAATAAATGTGGGCTGTGTCTCAAACTTGTGTTGATAACTGTTTTGTGCTGTAAAGTTAATTCAATTGGGTCTGAAACACGATAAATCTTAGCTATATCACATCAGTAAGTTTGCTACTGTTGGGGATATGTGGAAAATCACTGTAATAAAAAACTTATCTTAGAGGTTAGCCAGTGATAGATGGCGATGGTTACCGGCTAAATGTTGGTATAGTGATTTGTAATAACCATGGTCAGGTCTTCTGGGCTAAGCGATACGGGCACACTCTTGGCAATTTCCTCAAGGGGGATTGATGATGGTGAGACTC
>NZ_NPKW01001034.1:0-704 GCF_002265885.1 Vibrio sp. 03_296 | reverse complement strand
AGCGACATCGTTGATGCCAGTGGATTCTTGGGTGCAAAGTTGTTGAATTTTTAAGACAACATCAGGGATTGGCGGTAGAGTGACTTTACCAGTAGCAAGCGACTGCTCGACCAGTTGAGCGAACTCAGTTTCCAACGCTTGAATCAGTAAGTCCTTATTATTCGGYAACCAGAAAAAAGATAAGTGTTCCATAGATATTTTGAGCCAAAGTGCTTTCGTACAGTGTACTAGTAGCGAGTTGTTCAGTGCAAGAAATTGCCATCATGACAATAGTTTAATTGCTGCTTTTTCGTCCGTAATGCTTAATGCAACGAAAGTACAACTATGCGCTATTGTTGATAATGTGAATTGGATCTCATCAATAATGGAGAGGAAACTTTATTTGTGATGCGAATCCCGACTTATTTTTTTCATTAAGTATGATTCGGGTTGCTGATAAAAATTACTTATAAATAATTTAAATACCTTTCTCTATCATTTTCGCTTAATTATAAAATGCTGCTATCTGGTGACATAACTAATCGGGGTTAATCTTTGAATTAGGAGTCAATGGATATGACAGAACAAGCTTTTTTTGACTACATCAACCAATTTGGTGATTTTCAGAAACGTTCAATGTTCGGTGGTATCGGCCTGTTTGCGGAAGATGCTATGTTTGCATTGGTGAGTAATGGTTGCTACTACCTTCGTGGTGGAGACAGTTT
>NZ_NPKW01001033.1:0-740 GCF_002265885.1 Vibrio sp. 03_296 | reverse complement strand
AAATAGAGGATGTTTAAATATTAAACATCCTCCATATGTCACGCTAATTATAGGATGAGTTCGGGGGCGTAGATAGACAAAGTGAGACTTTTGACAACATTTTTACGAAATACCGCCTTTCATGTTGAATAAAAACACTACCTTCATCAAAGATGTACACTTTTTGAGATTTATTTAGCCGACATTTTATGTATCCACCCCCACCAACTGACATTGTAGGCATAGACAAACAGAAACCATTGGAGGTTCTTATGCAACAGAAACTCGGTCATGTCATTCAGCAGAATGTTCTCTTTCGTCGCTTTTCTTAGCGCAACGTTTGCGTGGATATTGAGTATGTATGCTCTGTTTACGGTGTCTATCGTTGCTTTAGTTGTGAGCTTGTTGCTCTACCTTCGCGACAAGTTCATCGAAAAATACCATTCCAACCACACCCAAGAAAAGAACGCAGTAAGCTTATTCATTATCCTTTAAACGTCATTCAATAAAAAAGGATGTCACTTGGACATCCTTTTGCGTTTTATTGGTTAACTAACGATCTATTAAACGTCGTAAGTCGTCGACGCTGTGTTACCGCCGGTACCTGTCCAGTTGGTGTGGAAGAATTCACCACGCTCACGGTCGATACGCTCATAAGTGTGAGCACCGAAGTAGTCACGTTGTGCTTGCAGTAAGTTTGCAGGTAGACGCGCTGTTGTGTAACCGTCAAGGAACGTCAGTGCAGACGTTGTACATGGCAT
>NZ_NPKW01001032.1:0-371 GCF_002265885.1 Vibrio sp. 03_296 | reverse complement strand
GCAAATGTGAAATGTCCATCGCTTCTGGATGCGTGCCTTCAACGATACGAACTAGATTTGTTGGGTAGATTTCGGCAAGCATACGACGGAGCTGTCGCGTGGTTTGCGGGCAATTGGGTGGCATCTTAATCATGCAGCGGTTGCCCGCGGCTAGCGCCGTGATCAGTGGGCTATCGAGAGTACAAAGGGAAGTTCCAAGGGCAGATAATGCCTACCACGCCTTTCGGCTGATAACGAACCTCCAGTTGGTTGCCTTTAAACAGCCACTCTGTCGCTCTTCGGCTGGGCTTCATCCACCCCTTTAAATGTTTGAGCACATGGTTGATATCAAGAATTGGCGCAAGCACATCCGTCCATGATGGACTCGGTAT
>NZ_NPKW01001031.1:0-1284 GCF_002265885.1 Vibrio sp. 03_296 | reverse complement strand
ATCGAAGTTCGTGGTCGTAACCTTGCCGAAGGTGCTGCCACAGTAGCTTTACCCTAAACTCAATGAGATCTTAGAAGCACTGCAAGAGCCGCTATCAGGCATTGTCTCGGCTGTGATGGTTGCGCTAGAGCAGTGTCCGCCAGAGCTGGCGTCAGATATTTCTGAAAACGGTATGGTACTCACTGGTGGTGGTGCACTACTGAAAGATCTTGATCGTTTGCTGACAGAAGAAACTGGCATCCCTGTAGTGATCGCAGAAGATCCACTGACTTGTGTGGCTCGTGGCGGCGGTAAAGCACTAGAATGATCGACACTGCACGGTGGCGATCTATCTCTGAAGAATAACGGTGAAGGTTAAGTGCCATGGCGTTTAAACCTTCAAACCTAAGGTTCTAAAACAAAATGAAGCCAATTTTGGTAGAGGTCCTTCTCTACAATTGCGTCTTTTTTTTGCTGTCATTACATCAGCCAGCCTCATGCTGCTGATGGTCGCTTAGATGCTTTCTCTGGTGTTCGATATTTCCTCAATAGTTTAGTCGCACCGATCCAATATACTGCCAACTTACCACGCAGCATGTTTGACGGTGTCTATGAGCGTTTTAGCCGCCAGTCTCCTGCTTGAGGGGAATCAAAATCTCAAGCGAGAAGTATTGAGACTGAGAAGTGATCTTCTGCTACTGGAACAGTACAAGAAGAAAACCAGCGCCTGCGTAAGCTTCTTGGCTCTTCGTTTGTGCGTGTATGAAAGAAATGGTCGCCGAAGTGAATGGCGGTCGACACCTCTCCTTATCGTCATCAAGTGGTGATCGATAAAGGTGGCATCGATGGTGTCTACATCGGTCAACCGGTGATCAACGAAAAGGTATTGTAGGTCAGATCACCTCGTTTTCGGCACACAATAGCCGAGTATTGCTATTGAAGCGATGCGAAGAATGCGATTCCAGTGACAAGTTGTGCGCAATGATATTCGTGTGATCGCTTTCTGGCAATGGCAGCATTGATGAGATCCAGTTAGAGCATATCCCAACCAGCACCGATGTTCAGGTCGATGATCTATTGGTGACATCTGGTCTTGGGGGCGTTTATCCAGAGGGTTACCCCGTGGCTTACGTTACCTCCGTTGAGCATGACACTCGCCGAGAGTTTGCGGCAATAAAAGCTAAGCCTGTGGTGGAGTTGATCGCTACGTACCTATTGCTGGTTGGCCAAATGAAGATCGCCAGCATAAAGTGCTGAATGCCAACGTAGAAGAAGAAGCGACGCAAGAGGTGAAAGATGGCGAAT
>NZ_NPKW01001030.1:0-665 GCF_002265885.1 Vibrio sp. 03_296 | reverse complement strand
GCTTGGAGTATATTCAGAATTACGTACCAAGCAAAGTGGCTCACTGGTCGAAAGGCTATGGCACTTTCATTGTTGACGCTAAAAGTAAGCCATCTCAAAAATCGGTTATGCTGGCGTTCGAGTTAGTTCCTGACTCGAATTTTTCAGATATTAGGTATGCATTACTACCTCAATATCAAGGTAAGGGTACGCGTTTGAAGCTTCGAAGGCTGTGTTAAATTTCACCTTGGAATCGAGTTTGGTGTCTGAGGTTTATGGTGTAGCGGTAATAGAAAATTTGGCATCAGAAAAACTACTCCGTAAGCTTAGGTATGCAAGAATCCGCAGAGCGTTTATACGATAGTGATGACTTGGTTACTCTCTCGACTCAAACACGCATATAACAAACTGTTCAAGAGGGATTCGCAACGCGTGGCATTTTCACTATGCGTTGCGTTTAGTGTTTAAGGTGGTATGCGGCAGCTTCGGTATTGCGTCGCTCACCCCTTAACAGGGCGTTAGGCAAATCCAAGGAGTTTGAGATGAAACTGACATGCCATTGCGAAAATGTAACTCTTATTTTGAGTGAAATCCCAACAGAAGTTGGTGAGTGTAATTGTTCAATTTGTCGACGTTATTCTGCTTCTTGGGCGTACTTTTCTCCGGAACAAGTCGATGTCACCATG
>NZ_NPKW01000103.1:0-20826 GCF_002265885.1 Vibrio sp. 03_296 | reverse complement strand
TCACGGTTGCACCGCAAGCTGAAACAGCTTGGTTACAAGCCGCCGTTCAGGTCAATTCAAATGAGTAGCTGGAAAAATGCACAGAGTCCCTTAGCCAGTTATGCGATGCCAAATCAATGGTTTAACGATCTTGGTTTGTTCAATATCGAGCATGTTAGGACAGGATACGTGTTCAGCAATTATGCTGAATGGAAGTGTGCATGAGCCGTATACGAGGCCCGTACGTACGGTTCTGTAAGAGGGATGAGGCGGCAACGCCTCACCCTACTTGCTGTAAAAAGACCTGCGACCGTCAAGGTCTCCGGAGTTGAGAATGGACAAACTCGAGTTAAAAATCCCCCCTGTCGCTGTATTTATTATCCTCATATTTTTTATGTATTTGGCGAGTGAGTTTTTCATCTCATGGTCATTTTTACTTAGTGGTCGAGTATGGTTCGCTGGCGTGTTGTTTGGCTTGTCAGGTGTCATTGGTATTGCCGGCGTATTGGCGTTTCGTCAAGCACAAACGACGGTGAATCCAGTCAAACCAGAAAGTGCCTCGACGGTCGTATCTAATGGCATTTTTGCTTATACCCGCAATCCCATGTACCTCGCTTTATTGCTACTGCTACTCGCTTATGCGATTTGGTTAGAGAATATGTTGGCCTTTGTTGGTTGCCCTTTATTTGTTGCCTATATGAACCGCTTTCAAATTTATCCCGAAGAAAGAGCCTTAGAAGGATTGTTCGGTGAGCGTTATTTAGTTTACAAACAAAAAGTTAGACGCTGGATTTGATACAAAAGAAAGGTGTTTCTAATGTAGTGATTGTGAATGTTGAGAAGCGTGATATTGATCTGTGAAATGAATTCCATCTTGATGGTGTTTGCTCTTTATGAATAGTGCGTTTGATATATGATTTGTTGATTTTTAAGAACAATAATCATTAACGTCATGTTGTAAGGAAATATCATGTATCGTCGGAAAATACTTTCTATCGCTATCATATCTACATTGGCTTTCGCGAATAGCCAGGCTTTAGCTCTCGAGCCATTGAATAGCTCAGAAAGTTCTGTGGAACGCTCTAATCGAATTATTGGGGGATCTACGGCACCTGCCGAAAAGTGGCCATTTATGGCAGCTCTTGTGAGTAAGGGTTACAACGGAGGCAAAGGCCAATTTTGTGGCGCCAGTTTCATTGGCTCTAGGTATGTCCTGACGGCAGCGCATTGTTTGGATGCAACCTTGGGTGAAGATATTGAAGTGATCATCGGCCAGCAGAATCTGTCTGCAGCGACGAGTGAACAACGTCTTTCAGTGCGCAAAGTGTATGTTCATGAGGCGTATGTTGACGCTGCTATGGGAAATGACATCGCCATCTTAGAGTTGACTGAAGAGTTTGGAGGCGGTTCCGTTCCCTTAGTAGAAGCCAGTTTTAGGAAATCATTGGCTGCTGGGATCAACTTGACCGTGATGGGGTGGGGAGATCAAGACCCAACAGATAACTTTCGTGGTGCGACTCAGTTACAACAGCTCAACGTAGAACTGATTGATCAGCAAGTTTGCAAAAACGTACCAGCGCTGGGCTACGATAAAATCACGGAAAACGCATTCTGCGCGGGTGTGGTGCAAGGCGGTAAAGACTCCTGTCAAGGTGACAGTGGTGGCCCGATTGTTGTCATTGATAATGGCCAATACAAACAGTTGGGTATTGTCAGTTGGGGTGATGGTTGCGCAGAGAAAGGCAAGTACGGCGTGTATGCCAATGTCAGTTATTACGCTGATTGGATTGCTAATAAAACAAAAGGCCTGAGTTACGATCAGCATGTTTATGAGGGCATCGTCTCACCAGGTATTCAGAGTGCGACGTTAACTTACCGAAATAATACCGAAAGCGAGTTGTTGCTATCCAACTTCGCCACGACGTCAAGTGCTCAAATCGTTCATAATACTTGCGAACAGCCTCTTGCAATCGGAGCCGAGTGCCAAGTTACTACAAGCTACAGTCTTCTTGGCTCTGGTGATTTTTCTTATGATGTGACAATGAATAGCAACCAAGGTATAGGCCAAGTTAAATCGACGGTGCATTATCAATCTTACCCATTGGCCGACCCGTTCATATCAGATTGGATCATGGGACAAATTCCTAACCAACAACTGTCCGTATTTATTCAAGGTATCGAGTGGGATTTTTCTGCGAAAGGGATTATGTCCGGTACTTTAGAAAAGGATCAATCCTCAGGTATTGCGATTTCAGGGATAGCAAAAGGACAAGTGGCCTTGGACATGTCTGTCTCATCGGAAGAAGAATTTGATGAACTGAAAGTCTTTGTGAATGGGCGGCTAGAGCTATCAGTAAGTGGTGAGCAAGAAGGGACAGTTTCATTCGTGTTGCCACGTGAGAAGAACGCCGTTGAACTGGTTTATGTGAAAGATGGGCTAGGAAGTGAAGGAGCAGATCGCGGTTTCTTAAATGCCATTCGCTACAGTTCATCACTCATCTTACCATCGGCAGAAAGTTCAAGTTCTGGTTCAAGCAGTGGTGGTAGCCTAGGTTGGTTATCGTTATTTGCTCTGTTGGGTTTCGTAAGACGAAAACACTAACAAATAGTAATAATGGTTTGAAGTGTACGTTTTGACCATCTCATATCAAAGAGAAAGGGAGCTTTAAAGTAAGCTCCCTTTTGCGTTTTGTTCTTAGTCTTGTTTACTTGGCTAAGTCACTTATGCCGCTTGCGCAAACTGCTGCAAAAAAGCTTCTTTACGTTCGTTAAAGCGGTTAACCAAGTCATCAACGGCATCTTGGTCATAAGGTTTTAGGCCGCTGGCGACCATGCGTTTAATGCCACGTCCAACCACTTCGCCATCTTCTTTAAATGCGAAGTTAAGAGTGACGACACCACGTTTGCCATCAACATCAAAGGTAGCGCCGGTAAATGCCACCTCTGGATGAGAAAGATCCAGACGCTCAAATTCAACTTCCATACTTTCGTAAATCACCAGTGGACGCTGGCAATTGATCATCATCTGCTGCTCTTCCATTAGAGGCACCATGATGTGTGGAAAGTTCATGCCTGAGAATTGAACATAGTTGGTCACCACGTGCTCAATGAAAGCCGCATCGCGATTCACATCACCTTCGCGACTCATGTGCAGGTACTCTTTACCTACAGCATCCACAACGGCACTCTCTTTAGTACACTTATTTTCAATGTGAAGAGCCACACCATCGTTGACCATGCCAGAAAAATCGAAACGCATTTTTTGGCTGACGCCTTCTTTGCTGAGCAGTACGGCAAACAAAAGATCACCAGGCACGCAAAAGCGCTTGCTGTCTTCATCATGGATTGGGTTATAGTCTCCCGCGACCTTTTTCGCAAAGTGACTTGCTTGCTCGCGAGTGAACTGAAATTGATGGTTATTGCTTGAAAAATAAGGTGTTAGAAACATATGTCGTATGATATAGCCAAAACTGTGGCTGATTATACGCTATGAGAATAGATTCAATGGTCCATCCAGTGTAAAAGTTCAATATTTGCTCACAGATTTGTGTGCAAAGTGAAAGGTTTACATCTGGAAATAAGAGACAAGAGGGCACATTATGCCCTCTTGTTGTTACCCTTGGTTTGCTTATCCGTGATTAGAGAACGCTCGGTAGCAGCGCTTCTGGCATCAGCACATTGTGTACGGCCAGCTTCAGCAGGGAGTTGGCCTTTTCAATATCCGGTGCAAAGTAACGGTCTTTATCGTAGAAACTGACTTTCTCTCGTAGCATCTGCTTTGCTTGTTCTATGCGAGGCGAGGATTTATGCGGTGCACGGAAATCCAGTCCTTGCGCCGCTGAGAGATACTCGACGGCTAAAATGCCACGTGTGTTTTCACCCATTTCACGTAAACGACGGGCGGCAAAGGTAGCCATGGACACATGATCTTCTTGGTTGGCTGACGTGGGTAAGCTGTCCACGGACGCTGGATGTGCAAGGGTTTTGTTTTCACTTGCCAGCGCCGCAGAGGTCACTTGCGCAATCATAAAACCAGAGTTAACTCCGCCGTTATCGACCAAAAATGGTGGCAGCTTAGAGAGTGCGCTATCAATCAGCAATGCCATGCGGCGCTCCGAGAGGCTGCCGATTTCTGCAATCGCAAGGGCAAGGTTGTCTGCCGCCATAGCAACAGGTTCTGCGTGGAAGTTGCCTCCAGAAATGATGTCGTCATCTTCAGCAAATACGAGGGGATTGTCGGACACTGAGTTGGACTCAACCAACAAGATTTCTGCTGAGTTACGGATCTGCTGCAGACATGCGCCCATCACTTGTGGCTGGCAACGCAACGAATAAGGGTCTTGCACCTTTTCACAGTTGCTGTGTGACTGGCCAATTTCACTATTGGTGTCCAGTAGATGACGATAGGCCATCGCCGAATCCATTTGGCTACGGTGTCCGCGCACACGGTGAATACGCGGGTCAAAAGGACGGCGACTCCCTAGTGCAGCTTCGACTGACATTGCGCCGCAGACGGTGGCAGATGCGAAGAGATCTTCTGCGATAAACAAACCTTCCAACGCGAAAGCCGTCGATGCCTGCGTGCCATTCAGAAGTGCCAAACCTTCTTTTGGCGCAAGCGTGATCGGTTCAAGGCCGGCTATTTTGAGTGCTTCTAGGCCTGAGATAATTTTGCCATTGTGACGTGCTTGCCCTTCACCCAGTAACACTGTGCTCATATGAGCCAGTGGGGCCAAGTCACCCGATGCCCCAACAGAGCCTTTCTGTGGTACACAAGGATAAACTTGCGCGTTGACCAAATCGATCAGCATTTGAATGACGTTCAGACGAATACCGGAATAACCACGGGATAGGCTATTGATTTTGAGCACCATCATCAAACGTACCGTTTCATCTGCCATGAATTCGCCGATACCCGCTGCGTGAGAAAGAACGATACTGCGTTGCAGTGTTTCAAGATCTTCTGGGGCGATGCGTGTGTTGGCCAACAAACCAAACCCAGTATTAATGCCGTAAACGGTGCGATCCTCGGCGATGACTCGTTCAACCACTTGAGTGCTCTCTTCAATAGCTGGAATCGCGGACGCATCAAGAGATAGGTTAATTGGCGAACGACTGACTTGACGCAGTTGATTTAAGCTAAGACAACCGGGCTTTAGCGTGAGATTTAACATATCCATATTCCTTACTTCAACTTGCTCAATTCTTCGTTCAGCATCGGCAGGTCAAGACCTTGCTGCGCTGCGCACTGTTTGGCGATGTCGTAACCCGCATCGGCGTGGCGCATCACTCCCGTTGCAGGATCGTTATGCAGCACTCGGGCAATACGCGCTGACGCATCTTCTGTTCCGTCACAGCAAATCACCATTCCAGAGTGCTGCGAGAAACCCATACCTACACCACCACCATGATGGAGTGATACCCAAGTCGCACCACCGGCGGTATTGAGTAGGGCATTGAGCAGTGGCCAGTCAGAAACAGCGTCTGAACCGTCCATCATGCCTTCCGTTTCACGGTTTGGGCTGGCGACGGAACCCGAATCTAGATGATCACGACCAATCACGATCGGCGCTTTTAATTCGCCATTTCTGACCATTTCATTAAATGCCTGGCCTAGGCGTTCGCGATCTTTCAGACCCACCCAGCAAATACGTGCGGGTAAACCTTGGAATTGAATACGCTCGCGTGCCATGTCTAACCAATTGTGCAGATGAGGATTGTCAGGAATCAGCTCTTTCACTTTTTGGTCTGTTTTGTAGATATCTTCAGGATCGCCCGACAGTGCCGCCCAGCGGAAAGGGCCGATGCCTTCACAGAATAAAGGTCGAATATACGCTGGCACGAAGCCTGGGAAGTCAAATGCATTCTCGACCCCTTCTTCTAGCGCCATTTGACGAATGTTGTTGCCGTAATCGAGCGTGGCCGCTCCACGAGTTTGCAGTTCAAGCATGGCTTTGACTTGAACCGCCATGGACTGTTTGGCGGCTTTGACGACAGCGCTTTCATCTTGCTGACGCATTTCCGCTGCGTAGGCCATGCTCCAGCCTTGCGGTAAGTAGCCATTCAATGGGTCATGTGCCGAGGTTTGATCGGTGACGACATCGGGCGTAATGTTGCGCTCAACCAATTCTGCGAACACATCGGCTGCGTTACCCAGTAAGCCAACAGAGACAGACGTGTCGGATTCTTTGATGATGGCCAACGCTTCATCAAGGGTGGTTGCTTTTTTATCGACATAACCCGTACGTAGGCGATAATCGATACGTGATTCGTCACATTCAACGGCAATCATCGAGAAGCCAGCCATCGTAGCGGCAAGCGGCTGCGCACCGCCCATGCCGCCAAGTCCACCAGTGAGTACCCAACGACCTTTCGCATTGCCAGCGAAGTGTTTTTTCGCGACAGAGACGAAGGTTTCGTAAGTACCTTGTACGATGCCTTGAGAGCCGATGTAGATCCAACTGCCCGCGGTCATTTGGCCGTACATCATTAAGCCTTGTTTATCGAGTTCGTTGAAGTGTTCCCAATTCGCCCAATGAGGAACCAGGTTAGAGTTGGCGATCAGAACACGTGGTGCATTTTTATGCGTAGGGAAGACACCCACAGGTTTACCTGATTGAACCAACAACGTTTGGTCGTCCTCAAGACGCTCAAGCACTTCAACAATCTTGTCGAAGCATGCCCAATTGCGTGCAGCACGCCCAATGCCGCCATACACCACTAAAGCGTGCGGATGCTCAGCCACATCAGGATCCAAATTATTCATCAGCATGCGCAATGGCGCTTCGGTCAACCATGACTTGGCTCTTAGCGTGGTGCCATGAGGGGCGCGAATGGTTCGGCTGGTGTCTAGGCGAGGATCTTGTCCTTGGCTCTGTGTCATTGTAAGACTCCTTTAATTTCACGTAGCGGTGAACTCGTTGGTTCACCTGATTGTTGTTCTGTTTATTGATGTTCAACTTTGTCGTTCATGGCGTTGGCAATGTCCCAACACAATCTGGCCGCTAGCCGCGCGGTTTGGCTGTCGACGTCATAAGTCGGATTGTATTCGGCAATATCGGCCAACATTAATTTGTCACGGTGCGCGAGGATACGATCAAGAAAGGGCGCTAAGTTGTCGTAACTGACCCCTCTTGCCGCAGGAGCGCTTACGCCTGGCGCGGTGGCCGCTGGGAAAACGTCTAAATCAATCGTCAGATAGAGATAGTCGCAGTCGTCGATAAAATGCTGTAACTGAGTAAGGTGATAGTCGTGATTAACCGAGCCGAGATCTTTGTCTTCAACAAACCACACGTTAAGTTGCTCGGCGCGCTCAAACAAGGCGCGCGTATTGCTTGCTTTGCTCACACCAAGGCAAGCGTAATGGAAATCCCAGCCTTGTTGCTGGCAATAGTGCTGTATCTGATTGAAAGGCGTACCCGAGCTTGGCTTGACATCGGCTTGTGAACTTGAAAAGGCACGTAAGTCGAAATGCGCGTCGAAATTGATGATGCCAATTTTTGGGGCTTTTTCTGGATGATGCTGTTCAAAATAACGTGCCAAACCCGAAAAGGAGGCCCATGCTACTTCATGGCCACCACCTAGGGTAATGACAGGAGCACTCGGAAGGACATCTGCAATGATTTTGGCGCAGTGTTGCTGGCTTGATTCCAGCAGGTCGTCATCGCACACAACGGTGCCCAAATCGTAGAGCGGTTGTTGCGAATGCCACGCTAAGTTGGCTAAAGCTCGACGGATCAAATCCGGTGATTTCTTTGCGCCAATGCGGCCTTTATTACGCGCCACGCCCGCATCGCAGGCAAAGCCAAGCAAGGCGACGCCGTAAGGTTTTTCGCCGATATGGGTATAATCGATCGGCTGCACCACATGATGAACGCGCAAACCCGCGGCGCCATCTTCTGCATCGTGACGCCCTTGCCAATGAAATTCATTATGAAGAAAAAAATGTTTACTCATCACAACACTCCTTGTGTTGCTCTAGTTGACCATCAACGACCCTTGCAAAGAGGCGTTGGGTTCCGACTTGATAACTGAGATCGGCGGGGTGCTCGATTTGCCAGATGGCGAGATCCGCGTCATAACCTGTTTTGATTTGCCCTCGGCTGTCCGCATAGCCCAGCGCTTGCGCCGCATGCTGAGTGACGCCACGTAAAGCTTCTTCTGGCGTTAAGCGAAAGAGGGTGCAAGCCATGTTCATCATTAAGGTTAAATCGCAAAATGGTGAGGTGCCGGGGTTAACATCGCTGGCAACGGCCATGGGCACACCAAACTGACGCAACAGTTCAATCGGCGGCAATTGGGTTTCACGCAGAAAATAGAACGCGCCGGGCAATAGGGTTGCGACGGTTGATGAACGGGCAAGTGCTTCGACGCCGGCTCGATCAAGAAATTCAATATGGTCAGCAGAAAGCCCCTGATAACGAGCAGTTAAAGCGGTTCCGCCCAAATTGGAGAGTTGCTCAGTGTGCCCTTTAACGCGCAGGCCGTGCTCGACAGCACAGGCATAGACTCTTTCTGTTTGTGCCAAATCAAACCCAATTGACTCGCAAAATACATCGACGCTGGTGGCTAACTGTTCTTCTGCCACCAGTGGGATGATCTCTTGGCAAATAAACTCGATGTAGTCGTTCGCACGGCCAGCAAATTCAGGGGGGAGGGCATGAGCGGCTAACAGTGTTGGTGTGACCTTCACCAATCGATGCTGTGATAAGGACTTTGCCACTCGCAGCATTTTGATTTCATCAACCAGTGTTAATCCATAGCCCGATTTGACTTCAACCGACGTGACGCCACTGGCAAGCAAGCCATCAAGACGCGGTAGCGTTTGTTCGAGTAACTGCGCTTCGCTGGCTTGACGTGTCGCGTAAACGGTAGAAAGAATGCCCCCGCCTTGGCGAGCGATTTCTTGATAGGGAACTCCCTGCAATCGCATTTCAAATTCGTTGGACCGATTACCCGCGTAAACAAGATGTGTGTGGCAGTCGATAAGACCGGGAGTCACCAGCTTACCTTTTAGATCCATTTGCTTAGTAGCAGCCAGTGCCGTGTCATTGCCGAGATAATGGATCTTCCCCGCCTTAATGCCAATCGACATCGGCGTGCTGGGTTGATAACCCATTTCCCCTGATTGCAAAGTGACAAGGCGTGCGTTGGTCAGCAACAGATCCATGATTAAGGTTCCAATGATTTGTATTGATTAAATGTATATACAAATAAATAGGAGAAAATAACCGTTGTGACAAGGTGAATGTTGCTGAAATGTGATCAAATCGAAGTGTGATACTCTAAATTACAACAAAATCTTAGAGCTCAGCTTGTAGCGATTACCCGGATGATACAACAGCGCTGTGCTGACGAGTTTGTCTTCACTCCAAGTACGACGATTAAGCAGCAGACAAGGTTCATTGACTTTCATGTTGAGCTCTTGGCGAATACGGGTATCGGGCATGATGGCTTCAACCGTATGTTCCATCGCACTCAAAGGGCAGTTCTCAGAAAGATACTGATTGGGGGTCATTTGGGTGAAATCTTGTTGCAAATAGCGGGGTGCATAGAGGCTATTAACCCAGCGCAACTCGAGCTGGATAGGCTCCTTATCCTCATAGTGAATAATTTCGCTGTAAAACACTTTGGTGCCCAGCATTACACCGAGTTTGGTTGCAATCGTATCATCCGCTTTGAGGACCAGCTGTTGAATGACTTTGCTGTGATGCGTCTTGCCGCGATTGACCACTTCTTCAGCAATGTTACGCACATCGAGCAGTGGAGATTCCGCCTTTTCTGGTTTATCACAGACAAACGTGCCTAAACGGGGTCGCCTTTGCAATTTCCCCTCATTGACCAAATCGCGAATGGCTTTGTTGACGGTCATGCGGCTAACGCCAAATTGCTCGGTCAGCTCTAGTTCAGTCGCGATCTTAAAGCCGATGTGCCACTCGCCACTGTCGATTTTTCTTTCAATAAACTGTTTGATCTGAATATACAGCGGTGATGGCATAATCTTCCCTCTAATTGACTATACAAATAGTGCGTAATTAACGTTGAAAATGCAACTTAATCACCACATTTTGTGGTGAAACACATTGTTACGAGCGAGGTGAGTTAATTTTCTTGCAGGTTTAAGTAGGGTTGTGTAAACAGAATCTGATAACAAAAACGACTGAAATAGTACAAAGATAGAAAGGAAAGGTATGTTTAAGAAGTTAAAAGCGTCTTTGGGTATTGGGGCGGCGAAGGTCGATACAATTCTTGATGAAATGAGCGTGCAGCAAGGGCAAACTCTAAAAGGTCAGGTGCATATTCAAGGCGGTGATGTTGAGCAGAAAATCGACGCAATTACAGTCAAGCTCAACACGGAGGTCAAAGTTGAATCAGAGAATGGCGTGAGCTATCAAACCTTCACCATCGACAAAATTCAAGCCGTAGAGCCATTTATCATTCAAGCGGGCGAGCAAAAAAGCGTGGCTTTTGAGTTAAAACTTCACGATGAAACGCCAGTCACCGCAGTGAACGCATTGAAAAACCAATGCCATGTTTGGCTGGAAACGTCATTAGACATTGAGTTTGCAATAGACCCGCGAGACCGAGACTTTATTGATGTTAAACCTTTGCCAGTGGTACAAAAAGTGATTGCCGCAATCACTAGCGCTGGTTTTAACATGGTGAAAGCGGATGTCGAGAAAGGTTTTCTTCGCGGGCAAAATTTTGCGTCGCGCTCTGGTTGTTATCAAGAGCTCGAATTTCGTAGCAATGGTTTCCTAGGCAGCAAAGAGATTGAGTTATCTTTTATTCTAGAGGGGGGTGTGGTGCATTGCTTAGCGGAAATTGATCGTTCGCTCAGTTTAGCTGGGGATCAGTACCGTTCATTCTCTCTGCCATTAAACGCAACGGACTCGCAAGTCGCGCAAGCCATCGCGCCAGTATTAAGTGCCTAACCTTTCGTGATATGTACTTAATCAGCGCGCGATTTGAAGAGATAGCGATATCCAAATGTAAACGCGATATCGGTACTGTTGTCCATATTTCTGGCGTTTTCTATCATCAAAACTTCGAGCGCTGAACTGTCCATCACATAACGATAGCCCAGCACAAACTCATTTGACGGGTCTGAAAAATCATCAGGCCCTTCAGTCGCTCCCTGATAGATATGGTATTCCGCGAGAATGTGATGCTGACGAGTAAAGGCATAACGGTATCCGGTCGCAAAAGCGAGCGTGTCTTTACGGTAGGGGATATCTGCAATTGAGACTTCTTTGTTGCGATGAGTCATACCAAACATTGCATAAATTGCGTGTTGCTCCTTTTGGTAACCGTAATTGAGTTGTAAACCTTGTTCAAAACTACTGCCTTCGAAAGGCCCACTGTTTACATCGTTGTAATAGAGGCTCCCTCCCACAGATAAGGCGTGGTGTTGATCTTGATAGAGTTGATATTGCACATAAGTGGATATGGCACTGCTGAGCGTTTCCCCTTCAAATCCTTCTTCATGAACACCGTATTCTGGCATGGAGACATAAAAACGGTGTTTATCGACCGTGTCTCTGCCATTCTGCCCGATACCAAAAAAATCATGGAACGCAATCGTAAGGTTATCTAAATGGTTGTCCGCAGCAAACGTCCAGCGATAGTTCAGCTCCCATTGCCACTGTTCGTTAACTTGCCATCTCGCGCCGACTTCCAATTGATTGTGATAGTAATCCAACATGTAATCATTGGTTTCCGCCCAAACGCTTGCTGCAGTGAGAGAGGTGTAAGCTTCTATCGAGTCATCAGGCAATGAACGTGCGTTTCTCAAAACATTGCTTAACGCGTTTGACTGCATCGGCGATTGTGCGTAACTCCGCGTTGGTCCATATAAGTCATCGGCGTAGATATCACCGCTAATGGTAAGTAATATAGCTCCGCTCAATGATAAAGAAAGAATAGTCTTATCCATATCTATATGATCTTACTGAAATAATCTCATTGCTTTTTGTTAGATTACTGCGCGAATTGAGTTGTGCAAGAGGCAAGTCGGCTTCCTACTTGGGAAGAAAAAACAATTCTGCTTACAAATCGTGTAGTTGGTGACAAGAAAAATTTTTTAATCATTGTGATTTAGGTCTAATCGTTTACAATGTTGCGCTTCAGGCGCAGGTGCATCCGTATTTGTACTAAAGCCTGTAGCAGAATCTAAATTTATTTATGTTTGATTATTAATATATTGATTTTCAAAGCGTAATTACTGAACACGTGTTGCTTGGTGTGCAACACCACTGTAAAGGAATCAAAATGCCTATTATTACTCTTCCTGACGGCAGTCAACGTCAATTTGATAACCCAGTATCAACGATGGATGTCGCGCTATCTATCGGCCCTGGTCTTGCGAAAGCAACCATTGCTGGTCGTGTGAATGGCCAACGTGTTGATGCATGCGATCTCATCGAAGAAGATGCAAGTTTAGAGATCATCACTACGAAAGATGAAGTTGATGGTCTAGAAATTGTTCGCCACTCTTGTGCTCACCTACTTGGTCACGCACTAAAGCAACTCTATCCAAATGCCCAAATGGCTATCGGCCCTACCATTGACAATGGTTTCTACTACGATATCGATTTGGAAGAGTCATTGACGCAAGAAGATCTAGAAAAGATTGAAGCGCGCATGAAAGCTCTGGCGAAAACCAAATATCAGGTTATCAAGAAAAAAGTAAGCTGGCAGGAAGCGCGTGACGCGTTTGAAGCTCGTGGTGAAACATACAAGATGGAAATCTTGGATGAAAACGTATCACGTGACGATCGCCCAGGTCTTTACCATCATGAAGAATACATCGACATGTGTCGTGGCCCACACGTGCCTAACATGAGCTTCTGTCAGCACTTTACTTTGTTGAACGTGGCTGGCGCGTACTGGCGTGGTAATAGCGACAACAAGATGCTTCAACGTATCTACGGTACGGCTTTCCACGATAAGAAAGCGCTGAAAGATCATCTAACTCGTCTAGAAGAAGCAGCAAAACGTGACCATCGCAAGATCGGTAAACAGCTCGATTTGTTCCATATGCAGCAAGAAGCACCGGGCATGGTGTTCTGGCATCACAATGGTTGGTCTGTATTCCGTGATCTTGAAGTGTTTATTCGTGAGAAGCTCACAGAATATGGCTATCAAGAAGTAAAAGGCCCATTAATGATGGACCGTGTACTTTGGGAACGCTCTGGCCACTGGGATAAATACGCAGATGCGATGTTTACTACTTCTTCAGAGAACCGTGAATACGCTATCAAGCCAATGAACTGTCCTGGTCACGTGCAGATCTTTAACCAAGGTCTAAAATCGTACCGCGATCTACCGCTACGTATGGCAGAGTTTGGCTCTTGTCACCGTAACGAGCCATCGGGCGCGCTACACGGTATCATGCGTGTGCGCGGCTTTACTCAGGATGATGCACACATCTTCTGTACAGAAAGCCAAATCCAAGATGAAGTGACCAACTGTATCAAGATGGTTTACGACACGTACCAAACATTTGGTTTTGATAACATCGCGGTGAAACTGTCTACGCGTCCTGAACAGCGTGTCGGTAGCGATGAAATTTGGGATCAATCTGAGGAAGCGCTAAAGCAGGCCCTAGAATCTATGGATATCGCATACGAGATCCAAGAAGGCGAGGGCGCATTCTACGGTCCTAAGATTGAATTTACACTATTCGACTGCCTAGGTCGTGCGTGGCAGTGTGGTACCGTTCAGCTCGACTTCAACCTACCAAATCGCTTAGGTGCGACTTATGTGGGTGAAAACAATGAGCGTTTAGTGCCAGTGATGATTCACCGTGCAATTTTGGGCTCTCTTGAGCGTTTCATCGGTATTCTAATCGAAGAATATGCTGGTTTCTTCCCAACTTGGTTGGCACCTGAGCAGGCTGTTATCATGAACATCACTGACAAACAGGCTGATTATGTTCAGGAAATCGCCCAGAAACTACAAAAATGTGGAATTAGAGCAAAAGCGGACTTGAGAAATGAGAAGATTGGCTTTAAAATCCGCGAACATACTTTGAAACGTGTGCCGTTTATGTTGGTTTGCGGTGACCAAGAGATGGAAGCCGGCGAAATTGCAGTACGTACACGTAAAGGTAACGATTTGGGTAAATTTAAAGTGGATGACTTTGTTTCTTACATCCAAGATCAAATCGCTAGCCGTAAGCTCAATCTGGAGGAATAAACTATTAAAGGCGGAAGACGTGGCCAAGTTCCGGTCAAACAAAACCAGCACCGTTTAAACGGTGAAATTCGTGGCGTTCGTGAAGTTCGTTTAACAGGCGCTGACGGTGAATCTGTAGGTGTCGTTTCGATCCAAGAAGCACTTGCTGCAGCAGAAGAAGCTGGTATGGATCTCGTAGAGATCAGCCCTAACGCCGAGCCACCAGTCTGTCGTGTGATGGACTATGGCAAGTTCCTCTTCGAGAAGAGCAAAGCTACGAAAGAGCAGAAGAAAAAGCAAAAACAGATTCAGATCAAGGAACTAAAATTCCGACCTGGAACTGATATCGGAGACTATCAGGTAAAACTACGCAACCTGATCCGTTTCCTTGAAGAAGGCAACAAAGTGAAGGTAACAATTCGCTTCCGTGGCCGAGAGATGGCTCACCAAGACATCGGTGTAGACGTTCTTGAACGTTTGAAAGTGGATACAGTGGAACATGCCATTGTTGAATCTTTCCCAACGAAGATTGAAGGTCGTCAGATGATCATGGTGCTTGCCCCTAAAAAGAAGTAATTAACGGCTTACAAGTAATCAAACCCAGCCGTTGAGAGGCGGCTGGGTTTTATTCGCCCTAATTACGTTGTTATTAAACTACTACAATGCGGAGTTATTCATCATGCCTAAGATGAAAAACAACAAAGGTGCTGCTAAGCGTTTCAAGAAAACTGCTGGTGGTATTAAGTACAAGCACGCTACTAAACGTCACATCTTGACTAAGCGTACTACTAAGAACAAGCGTCAGCTACGTCCAAACTCTCTACTTCCAAGATGTGAAGTAGCAGCAGTTGCTCGTATGCTTCCATACGCTTAATTCTTTTTAGTTTCATAATCGTTTAGTTTAGGAGAGACATAATGCCTCGCGTAAAACGTGGTGTACAAGCTCGTGCACGTCATAAGAAAGTTTTAAAACAAGCTAAAGGTTACTACGGTGCACGTTCACGTGTTTACCGCGTAGCTTTCCAAGCAGTTACTAAAGCTGGTCAATACGCTTACCGTGACCGTCGCGCTAAGAAACGTCAATTCCGTCAACTGTGGATTGCACGTATCAACGCGGCATCTCGTCAAAATGGTCTATCTTACAGCCGTTTCATCAACGGTCTTAAGAAAGCATCTATCGAGATCGATCGTAAGATCCTTGCGGACATCGCTGTATTCGACAAAGCTGCATTTGCAGTTCTAGTTGAAAAAGCGAAAGCAGCTCTTTAATTAGAGTTTAGGTTAAGAGAAAGGAGAGCTTCGGCTCTCCTTTTTTATGCCTCAAAGTTAAAGGTTCGATAATGGGCTTAGCACGCCGCCAGCACCTCTCTCTAGTACGTGTGTGTATATCTGTGTCGTTTTGACGTCAGAATGGCCTAATTGCTCTTGTACTGTTCTTATGTCAGCCCCTGATTCTAATAAGTGGGTAGCGAAGCTATGCCGAAGGGTATGACACGTGACAGTCTTTTCTATACCCGCATCCTTAGCCGCTCTTTTAACCGCTCTTTGCAAGGACTGTTCGTTTATATGGTGCCTGCGCAATAGGTTTGACTCGGGATCAATGGATAACTTTTCTGAAGGGAAAAGATAGTGCCAGTTAAAATCCATTTCAGCACCGCGATATTTCCTTTGTAGTGAATGTGTCAGCCAAACACCAGAATAGCCAGGCGTGTTGATGTCCTTCTGATAGTAGCGAAGTGCTAACTCTTCTTGTTGTTTAAGCATGGGGAAAAGCTCTTTTGCCAATGTTACTGTCCGGTTCTTACCTCCTTTTCCTTGCCATATCCGCAGTGCCCCATAGTGGTAATCTATGTCTTGAACCCTGAGCCGTACACATTCCATGACACGCAAACCTGATCCGTAAAGTAGCATGATGTGCAGTTTGTAACGTGGGTCAATGTGCTGAATTAAGGAACGGAGTTCTGACTTAGTCAGGACTACTGGCAGCTTCCTATCTAGAAGTGATTTTTGAAATTTTATCTCGTTACTTAATGGGGTTCTAAAGTATTCTCGATATAAAAACATTATCGAATTCAAAGCTAGCGCCTGGGTTTTTGCTGCCACTTTTTGTTCCAATGCGAGATAACTTAAAAACTCTTCAACGTGTGTCTCATTCAGAGTCGAAGGATGAGCCATTTTGTGGAAAATAATGTATTGCTTAATCCAGCTTATATACGCTTGTATGGTTTTACTCGCATAATGACGTGTTCTCATATGATCTTGAACACTTAAGAGAAACTGATTTTTCATCCTGATGAGTGCCTGTTCTTATATACAGTTATTCATTTTTAGCAGGATAAAAAAATTAGGCTACACATTGATACTTAATTGGGATCGTTAACATGTATTTCCATCCAAAATTGATATTTGTTTCATATGGTTATGTGATAGCATGCGAATTATCTTCATCTTCGAGGATGCGGTAGCGTGGGCGATTATACCTACAAGAAGATGTATAGAGAGCGTTATGTTTAATCACGTAAAATCAGTTGGTTGCATCTTTTCTTTGCATTCTCGGCTTTCTAATTTTGGTCTTGTCGGCAGGTTAACTTCAGTGGTCGCTGTTTTCTGGACTCCAATTCGTGGGCGCTAAAAATTCAGAGAGTTGCCTCATTGAAATGCAGAGTATAGGCGAGGTGAGTGAAGTGATTTTGATTTCAAAGTTAAAGCCCGGCTTTTCGGTTTTCCACGTTAAAACTCAAAGTCAGAACATTCAAAATTATGATTTAATTCAGCTTTTTAGCGTCTGGTTTTGGTTTGCAAAGGTAAGTCGAGTTAAGCTCTTGGTATCGCAAACTCAACCCTTTGAGGCTTAAACATAACAAGGCGTTTAAGTGGGATTCATGCCGCGTGGCATTTTTGGTTTGCAGTGAGTTATGGTGGTGAAAGTGGTCTGCAGAAGCTTGTTTTAGGCGGCATTCACCCCTTAACGCAGCGTTATGTTCTAGGGAGAAATTATGATTTACACGACAACGGAAACTATTCCTGGCAAGGAAATAGAAGCAGTTCTGGGTATTGTTAATGGGAATGTGGTCCAGTCTAAACATATAGGTCGCGATATCATGGCTGGCTTAAAAGGTATTGTGGGTGGCGAGCTTAAAGGTTATACCGAGATGTTGATGGAAGCCAGAAACATAGCGGTAGAACGATTAATCGAAGATGCAGTAAAGTTAAATGCCGATGCAATAGTGGGAATTCGTTTTACAACTAGCTCAGTTACTGATGGTGCATCAGAAATTCTAGTGTTTGGTACGGCAGTTAAACTCCGAACATAACAAGCAATTTAAGAGTGATTCGGCACGCGTGGCATTTTTGCTATGCATTGGCTTTAGTGATTAAGGTGGTATGCGGAAGCATTGGTATTGCGTGCCTCACACCTTAATTGGGCGTTATGTGCTTTCGGAGAAAATGATGAATAAGTGTCTAATCATCATATTAGCGAGCCTTTCATTTGGTGCTCTTGCTGAAGAAGAGTCCATTGACTGTAATAATGCGATGACCACAATCGAGATAAACCAATGTGCCGCTATTGAATTAGAGTCAGCACAAGTTAAATTAGACAAATATCTAAACACTAGCTTTGAGCACAACTCTCATGACCCGAAACTGATCGCAGCAATTAAGCTTGCTGAACAGGATTGGCAAGCATATATGTCCTCTCACTGTGATTCGGTTTATACGCAATGGCGTGATGGAACTATTCGTGGAATTATGGCGATATCGTACAAAACTAAGTTAACAAAGCAAAGAACGCACGAGTTATGGGAAAACTTTTTAACTTATATGGACAGTACACCACCAGTTTACCGGAGCCAAGTGTAGAGTAGGTTTCAACCACGCACATAACAAACTGTTCAAGAGGGATTCGCAACGCGTGGCATTTTTACTATGCGTTGGCTTTAGTGATTAAGATGGTATACGGCGGCTTCGGTATTGCGCTGCTCACCCCTTAACAGGGCGTTATGAGATTTCACTTTTAACTCATAGGGATATGATGAAAAAGTCTATAGCATGTTTGTTATTTTTACTTCTAAATGGCTGTTCTACACATGTTGATAAGTTTAGCTACTTAAAAAGTTGGAATGACAAGTGGCAACAATGCGATGAACTAGGAAAGCAAACGGTCTTAAGTTTCCCCAAATCTGTCTGGTTTGATAGTTTGAGTCTTGGTGATAAAAAAGAAGTTTTTATATACATTTACAATCTGAAAGAGTTCGAGTGCGCTCAAGTTGAAGCCGAAAAACTCAAATCTGTTTTAGATGATGTAGAAATTACGACATTAAACGAAGTTCTGAGTGGCTTTATTTATTTTGAGCCACCAAGCGATGAACGCATCAAGCACTTGGACAGAGATGCTCTAGAGAATCTCGCGAGTTCCATTGAAGGGCCTTTCAATGGTCTAGCAACGGCAGAGAGAATGGGGTTAGTAGAGTTCTAACGTAAGCTCATTCTCATAACAAGGCGTTTAAGCGGGATTCATGCCGCGTGGCATTTTTGGTATGCGGTTGGTTTTGGTGGTGAAAGTGGTCTGCGGAAGGTTGGTTTAGGCGGCATTCACCCCTTAACGCGGCGTTATGCTTAATCACGTAAAATCAGTGGTTTATGGTTTTTCTTTGTTCCCTCGGCTTTTCAGTTCGGTGTTTGTCGGCAAGTTGGCTGTTTTGAGCGCTGTTTTTCGGACATCAATTCTTTGGCGCTGAAAATTCTGAGTGTTGCCTCAATCAATTTTCGGGCAATCGCGAGGTTAGGACGGTTGGCTCAATCAGAAATTTGATCTTAGGTTTTTTCGTTTTAGCTGCCAAAGTTCAAAGTCTGATTTTCAAAATCATGAGTCATTTCAGTTTTTTGGTTTTTGGCTTTTGTTTGTGAATCGAAGTCGAGTTAATCTTGTTTTTAGTAAAACGTAAGCCATTGAAGCTTAAGCATAACAAGGCGTTTAAGCGGGATTCATGCCGCGTGGCATTTTTGGTTTGCAGTGAGTTTTGGTGGTGAAAGTGGTCTGCAGAAGCTTGGTTTATGCGGCATTCACCCCTTAACGCAGCGTTAGTACTGGATTAGCATCAACGGTCAAAATTGTCGGTGTTTATTGGTTTCGATGCTCAGTTTTTCACTTGTATGGGCGTACCTTTCACGTTCTTTCCGGTGGCTACTAGATGTGTTGTTTTTCTGCTTTAATTTTAACGTTTACGGCTTCTAACTTTTTAGCAATTTCGCTGGCGCGGTTTCTTTTCTCTGGTTGGTTTTTTTAACTTCAACTCGGTTCTTTGGTGTGGTTGTTCAAGTTCGGTGACCGAATCCTTTTCTAATTTTAAATCATTGAAAATGGGGCAGTTTTGCACGTTTTTCTTCTAGCCAACTTGCGTTTTGTGGTTGAGTTCTAGTTTAGTCGTTGTCCATTTGGCTTTGGTGTTTTATGCCATTGTTTTCGTGCTATATTTCAACATCTTGGTGTGTTTCAAGAGCTTCAAGGGCAGAGTACTAACAAACAATTCAAGCGTGATTCAGCACGCGTGGCATTTTTGGTATGCGGTGGTTTTTGTGTTGAAGTACCATGCGGAAGCTTGGGCATTGCGTGCTTCACACCTTAATTGGGCGTTATGTTTAGTCACGTAAAATCAGTTGGTTGCATCTTTTCTTTGCTTTCTCAGCTTTCTAATTTTGGTCTTGTCGGCAAGTTGAGTTTAGCGGTCGCTGTTTTCTGGACTCCAATTCGTGGGCGCTAAAAATTCAGAGAGTTGCCTCATTGAATTCCAGAGTGTAGGCGAGGTGAGTGAAGTGATTTTGATTTCAAAGTTAGAGCCCCATCTTTTCGATTTCTCACGTTAAAACTCAAAGTCGGCACAATCAAAATTATGATTTAATTCAGCTTTTTAGCGTCTGGTTTTGGTTTGCAAAGGTAAGTCGAGTAAGCTATTGGTATCGCAAACTTAACCCTTTGAGCCTTAAACATAACAAGGCGTTTAAGCGGGATTCATGCCGCGTGGCGTTTTTGTTTTGCAGCGAGTTTTGGTGGTGAAAGTGGTCTGCGGAAGCTTGGTTTATGCGGCATTCACCCCTTAACGCAGCGTTATAAGCAATTTTAGGAAAGTATGTAGTAATGGAAAATTTAAGTAGTGGTCAAAAAAGTTCATTTACTCGTCTACGTAATCAAATCAAAGACGAATTGATGACCGCTAATTGCTGAAATTAAAGAGAAGCGTGATCAAATTGAAGAAATGAGAGTGCTTCTTTTAGAGGACGATGATGATGGTATATCAATTCAATCTGAGGTATTAAACGCCAGAGAAGAAGCAAACAAAAAACTAGAAGAAATTAAGCGCGCAGTTGAGAACACAGAGAAAAATATGAGACTAATAACAAATTACTCATGATGGTCTAGTCCCAAGCATTGAATCTATACACACTGATATCAAGGGTGTGTACGATGAATGCTATGCGTTGATGAAATCCTTCAACCAATCTTCCGAGTTGTTATATGGTCATCAAAATGATGGGTTAGAGTCAAAGCTAAGAACTTTAGCAAAAGACTATGAGTCAAGTCTAAAAACCAATAGAACTAAAGCGGAAGAACTTTTACTTCAAATTGAAGGGGCCCTTACTGGTGCCACAAATGTTGAACTTGCTAAAGCA